>DAOUZE010000423.1 GCA_030665765.1 Filomicrobium sp. | reverse complement strand
GGTAACGCCGATTATCGCCCCAAGCCTTGTAATAAGTCGGCCTGCGGTAATAACGGCGTTTGCGCACCAGGTGCCGCGGGCGCCAATATCCTGAGTTGTAGTAGGGATAATAGCCACGCGGCTCATAGCGATAGGAGTAGGGATCGACGTAACCGTCATATCGATAATCGTAAGACCGCTCGCGGAATAAACCGCCGGCCTCGCTCGGTTGGGGCATCATTACCGCCAACCCTGCGACCAGCGCGCAGAGCACCAGCCCATACTTGAACAAACGCATACTGAACTCCAGAAATCGAGCCAAACAACAACTCGCGGCTTAGACTAACGCGAAATGGTGATGATCTCCTAAACAGAGGCCGCCGAGGCCTGCTGAAAGCTGGGATGGTTAAGACGACCACTGATGTTTGCGCGCAACTAAGTTGGGCTATCCGTCGTCACAAGGCAGCAACACGAGAGCGGTTAAAACGTCGCCGGCTGTGCCCAATAGAATCGCCAATATGGTCCAGCATAGTGTTTAGGCTTTGAGTTCACGGGCACTTTACTGCATTGCATGACTTGAACACAAAGACTGCAACACTATACCTCACCGCCAAAGCTACGGCGGTGCAGACTCGGTTTACGGAAAATCATATTCAGTAGACCGTGAGTTCATACCGCTAGGGAAAATCCCTAAGAATAGCAGCCTGTTAACCCTGTGGAAGGCTGTCCGCATCGTGAAGGTCGGGAGAACGAGCTGAATGAAATGCAACCTGTTGCGTTGGATGTGGGGGCTCTGGCCCTTGGGAATCCTGATCTGGCTTGCATTCATCTGGGAAAAAGAGCCGATCCAAGAAGACTTGCGCCAGCGCACGCAGGACGCGCTGGTTCGGGCAGGCTTCGTATGGGCCGGCACCGCTTTCGATGGCCGGGACGCGCTGCTTAAGGGATTGGCCTTCCAAGAAGACCACCCAGGGCAGGCGGCAAGAGTCGTCCGCGTGGTGTGGGGTGTTCGTGTCGTCGAAGCCAAAGTCGACGTGATCGACTTCATTGACACCTATACGTGGTCGGCAGAAACCGGGGACGGCAGCATCACCCTCACGGGTTACGTTCCCAGTGAGGAGGTGCGCACCGCCATCCACGGCTACGTCCGAACAAGATTTCCCAAGTACAAAATCATCGATGACACTAAACTCGCACGCGGTGCCCCCGACCAATCGCAATGGCTGAACGGCATTAACTTCGGTCTCGACCGCTTAACCCAGCTAAAAACCGGCAAGTTTGAACTGTCCAACCTAAATTTGTCGATTTCCGGCGAGGCCCGTGATCTTTCGGCATACAAGAGCGCCAAGGCGGCCATCACCAGCGCCGTGCCTGAGCATATCGCGGTCGCCAACAACGACATTCGCCCGCCCATCATTAGTCCTTACACTTGGAACGCGTCACGAACGCGGAACCAACTTGTGCTCGCAGGCCATGTTCCAAGCGAGAACCTTCGCGACGAGATGTTTGCCGCCGCCAAGGCGGCATACCCAAATCTAGTTATTATCGACCGCATGGAGACCGGTGCCGGCGCTCCAGACGGTTGGGCGCTAACTTCACGCGCGGTCATCGCTCAACTTGCTCGTCTCAACAAGGCCGACGCCCGCTTAAGCGACACCTCCTTGGGCCTCTCGGGTGAAGCCCCGGACCAGGACACCGCCAACGCTATTGTGACCGAACTCTCCGAAGCAATCCCAAGCAGCTACAACTTCACTCATGACCTGACTTTCCCGAAACCCCTGCCACCTCTTGTCAGCCCTTTCACGACCAGCATCGACTCTGATGGCGACATCGTGCGCCTCAGCGGTTTCGTGCCGAACGAAGCCGCCCGCACGGAATTGATCAAAGCGACACGCAAGGCGTTTCCTGACAAGAGGATCGTCGACAGCATCGCACTAGGCTCGGGTGCGCCCAATGGCTGGCGCCGCTGCATCCTCGCAGGTCTTAGGGCAGCCGGACAACTCGGCTCCGGCGAAGTGTTGCTCACCGCCCGTTCACTCGCCGTAACAGGAACGTCTACCGACGAGACCCTCGCTGAAAGACTGCCTGGAGAAGTCCGCGCAGCGACCACGAGAGCATGTGAAAGTGCCGTCGACATCGTCCTCGACCTGCCTTCCGAACCCGATCTCACATGGCGCGCTATCTATGATGGCAAGAAGACCGTGATCCTCCAAGGCGAAGTGCCTGACCGAGAGACATTCACGTTGCTGCTCGATGCAGCAAGGAAGCAATTCCCAAAGGTGGAACTGGACAACCGTATGACGGTTGCCTCAGGCTATGGCGCGAAATGGAAAAAGGTAGCAGCAACCGGTATCAAGCTGCTCAGTCTGCTCCGTCGCGGCGAAGCCAGCTTATCAGGCCAAGAATTAGTCATCAGTGGCGTAGCCGCCGATACGGCCACCGCCACCGCGATCAAGGATCAGCTCGCACATAACCTCGCCAAGAACTACGTCGGCCGTGAACTTGTCGAAGTAAAATCCGACGCGATGATTTGGGCAGAAGACGAAGCCAAGCGCAAGGCTCAAGTGGAGTTGACTGCTCGCCGCAAGGCCCAAGAGGAGGCCCGTCGCAAGTCGATCGAAGACGCAGCCCGTCGCAAGGCCCAAGAGGAGGCCGCCGACCGAAAGACCGAAGAAGACGCCGCCCGTCGTAAAGCCGACGAGGAAGCATCCCGTCGTGGAGCCGAAGCGGAGGCCGCGCGCCGCAAAGCCGAAGCCGAGGCCGCCCGCCGCAAAGCCGAAGCGGAAGCCGCCCACCGTAAAGCCGAAGCGGAGACTGCCCGCCGTGGAGCCCAAGCGGAGGCCACCCGTCGGATAACCGAAGCGGAAGCCGCGCGTAGTAAGGCCGAAGCGGAAGCCGCCCGCCGTAAAGCCGAAGCCGAGGTCGCCCGCCAGCAAGCCGAAGCCGAGTCCTCGCTAAGTCGAGCTCAAGAGGAAGTCGCCCGCCGTACAACCGAAACGGAAGTAGCCACTCGGCAACCGCAGCAGCGGGCAAAGCAACAGCGCACCCTTCCACCGCCGGCCATGGCTTGCCAGGCCCGGCTAACTCAAG
>DAOUZE010000417.1 GCA_030665765.1 Filomicrobium sp. | reverse complement strand
GCCCGCCACTCCTCCTCACCCGACCTTCTTCACCGCCTTATACAGCAGCTCCAGGTCCTCGGGGCGGGACATGCGGTGTTCGCCGTCGGGCACTTCGATCAGTTCGATGCAATCGGGGTTGACGACTTCGCGTATCCGGCGCGTGTGGTCGGCGGGGACGTCCTTATCCAGCAAACCTTGAAGGATGACGATGGGGAGGCCGGGATCAAACACTTAGCCTGAGAAAAGGTGGTTGCGGCCTTCCTCTATTAAGGACTTGGTGATCGGCAGCGGGTCGCCGTATTCGGAAGGCCGGTAGGTGACGCCCTTTTTCATAACTTCGGCTTGCGCCTCGGGCGGCATCTCCTTCCATATCAGCTCTTCTGTTAGATCCCAGGCGGGGGCAATGAGAATCAGCGCCTTGACGCGTTCTGCTTCGGCCGGGTCGTTGCGCAGCAAGTCGCGCAGCAGCAGAAGTGCCAGGTGGCCACCGGTCGATGAGCCGATCACGACTTGCGGGCCATGCGTCACCTTGTTGAAGATCGCGCTCGTTTCGTCCAACCAGTCGCCCAGGGTCGCCTTGAGGAAATCGCCGCCGGAAGCGCCGTGACCAGAGTAATCAAAGCGCGTCAAGCCGTAGCCGTTTTGGGGCGCCCATTCGGCAAGCGCTGTTGCTTTGGTGGAGCCCATGTCCGACTTGAGACCGATGAGCCATATCAGCCCGGTGCCGTCGCTTGTCGGTGGCGGCTGATGTAGACAGGCGATGCGGCGGGGCTCGGGCGTTCCCACCTCGAGGAATTGCGGTTCTTCTATGCTCATCTTAGAGAAAGTCTCCTGTTGCCCATCTGTGCGTCCGCCAATTCCGGCAGACTATCGTTTCCCGTCCTCCTGCAACGCTAGGTTCACATCGTGACGACAGACCGGCCGACCATAATGCAGATCATCCCCGATCTCGATACCGGTGGAGCGGAACTCTCGGCAATCGAGATCGCCGGAGCCGTCACCGTGGCCGGCGGACGAGCGATCGTGCTGTCACGCGGCGGGCGGCTTGAAGCCGATCTCGAAGTTGCCGGGGGTGAACTCTACAGGTTCCCAGCGGCGACCAAGAACCCCATGCGGATACTGGCCAACGCTTTCGAGATCGGCCGGCTCGCCAAGCAGTTCGGGGCGGCGCTGGTTCATGCCCGTAGCCGGGCGCCGGCTTGGAGTGCGTTGATCGCCGCAAGGCGGGTCGGCGTGCCGTTCGTGACGACTTACCATGGTGCCTATAACGAAACGGGGCCGGTCAAACGCCTCTATAATTCGGTGATGGCGCGGGCCGATCTTGTGATCGCCAATTCGCACTACACGGCGGGACTGGTGCAGGACCGTTACGGCACACCCGGGAACCGCCTCCGGGTGATCCATCGCGGTGTGGACATGGAGCGCTTCGATCCGGCGGCGATCTCCGCAGAGCGGGTGACGGCGCTGCGAAATGCCTGGGGGCTGCGCGACGGCGATCGGGCCGTGCTACATCCAGCGCGTCTGACGAGCTGGAAAGGGCAGGGAACGGTGATCGCGGCGGCGCGGAAACTGATGGCTAGCGGGCGCCTCAACGGCGTGGTTATCATCCTGGCGGGAGATTCGCAGGGGCGGGAAGCCTACGCGGAATCGCTGAAGGCGCAGATCGCACAAGGAGGACTTGAGGGCAACGTCCGCCTCGTCGGCCATGTCGCGGACATGCCCGCGGCATTCGCGGCCAGCGCGGCGGCAATTGTCGCTTCGGTGGAACCTGAAGCGTTCGGGCGCACGGCAACCGAGGCGCAGGCAATGGGGTGTCCGGTGATAGCAACCAACATCGGTGCTCCACCTGAAACGGTTCTGTCGGAGCCCGCCGTGACAAAAATCGAAGCAACCGGTTGGCTCGTTCCACCCGGTGACGCGCAAGCCCTTTCGCAGGCGCTAGAGCGGCTGCTTGAGTTGCCCGCCGAAGAGGTTTCAGCGATGGCAGAAAGGTCACGCAACCGCGTGTCTGAGCAATTCTCGCTTAACTCCATGAAAACGAAGACACTTGCCGTTTATGACGAACTGCTTCAAACCGAACTGAGGAAGAGCTTTTTGCATTCAAGCCGTTCATAATTGAACGCATCACCTTCTCTGCTATTGACTTGCTGAAGCTTCTTACAGAATCTCGTTCGCACTTACTCAATCTGTTGATCGAGTTGCAGCAGCCGCTTGTGCGGCGCCCAATGTTCATCAGACGTCAAATGACCCAGTGGCTATTAAAGGAGAAATGCCATCCGCCGCCCACACCGTTCCGCGCTGCCGCGTGAGCCAGCCGGACCTAGAACTAACGACGCCATTCGGGCGCGCGAAGTGCGCCTCATCGACGAAGAAGGCGAAAATGTAGGCGTTGTAGATACGAACGCTGCGCTTGAGCGCGCCGCTAATGCCAATCTTGATCTCGTCGAGATTTCTCCAGACGCGGAACCGCCGGTCTGCAAGATCATGGACCACGGCAAGTTCAAGTTCGAGCAGCAGAAGAAAGCCGCCGAGGCGCGTAAGAAACAAAAGACCGTCGAGATCAAAGAGATCAAGATGCGTCCGGCTATCGACGACCACGACTACGATGTGAAGGTTCGCGCCATTAGGCGGTTCTTCGAGGGGGGCGATAAGGTCAAAGTGACGCTGCGCTTCCGTGGCCGAGAGATGGCCCACCAGGAACTAGGCCGGAAGGTGCTTGAGCGGGTCAAGGCCGAGGTCGATGGAATCGCCAAAGTTGAAAGCGAACCCCGGATGGAAGGTCGCCAGATGGTGATGGTGCTGGCGCCGCGCTAATCCAAGGACGTGTCAATCCAACGGCAGGCAGTGTTAGGGCAGGGCTCGAATGCCCTGGCGGCGCCGGGGATTAGAACGCAACTGTCACCCTTGGAACAGCCGCACCCCAATACCTTTGCCAAAAGCTAAAGCATCGAAGTGTCCTGCGTTGCGGGCCGCCGTTCATGCGTAGCTTTTGGCGAGGCGAAAATGACAGTATCCATCAAGATCAGAAGTGCGAGGCGCGACGACGCCAGCGCGCTCGTTGCCATGGATGCGCTGTCGCTGCGGCGGCTTGCTAGTGGCTTCTACGAGCCTGAAGT
>DAOUZE010000195.1 GCA_030665765.1 Filomicrobium sp. | reverse complement strand
GCCCCAAGAATAGCAACCGGTTTGCCGGTCTGATTCCAGCCCGGGGCTTGGGCTTCTAGGTGCTTCATAAATCCGTATGTATCGGTATTGGTGGCATGGATTTTCCCACCTTCAAGCCAGACCGTGTTCGCGGCACCGACGGCGACGGCTTCGGGCTCCCGGTGATCGGCAACCGCAAATGCCAACTCCTTCAACGGAACCGTGACATTGCAGCCGGCGAAATCATTTTCAGCCAAACCGCGCAGGAAGGCTTCCGCTTCATCTGGGTGGACAGCAACCTTAGTGTAGCTGCCGTCGATGCCGTAACACTTCAGCCAATGGCCGTGGATCAACGGCGAGCGGGAATGCTCGATCGGCCAGCCGATCACACAAGCTCGTTTCATTTGCGTTGACCTATCAATCGGTGAGGGCGCCACGGCGGCGCAGTTCAGCCAGCAAGGGCAACATCGGCAGCCCGAGGATCGTGAAATAATCTCCGTTGATTTCCTCGAACAGCTGAAGGCCTAATTTTTCGATTTGATAGGCCCCAACCGATTGGCAGATCCCCTCACCAGCACGCAGGAGATAGTCGTTCAAGTAAGCCATGCTGAAGTTCCGCAGCTTGAGCCGCGCCAACTCTACGTGCGTCCACGTCACATCGCCGTGCTCAGCAATCGCTACCGCCGTATGCAGAAAATGCTGTTCTCCGCGCAAGCGTAAAAGCGTTTCGCGGGCTTGGTCCAAATCGGCGGGCTTGGAAAAGAGATGGCCGTTCAACGAGAGGGTTTGATCGGCGGCGATAATCAGATCTCCGAGATTGGCCTTGCTAACCGATTCGCCCTTCGCGCGGGCAAGGAGCTCGGCAACGTTGGCTGGATCTATCGCCTCGTTTTCTAAGGCCAGCACCTTACGGATCGCTTGCTCGTCAATATCGGCCGGGACCACCGTAAAGGCGAGACCGGCAGCCTTCAGCATTTCGTGGCGGGTCTGCGATCCTGATGCCAGGATTACGTGTTGAAGTTCAGCCATCGGTCTCTTCCGTCATTGCGTGCCCCGCCTGGCGATCATGCAAAAGCTTAATGATGGTGGCTGCGGTTTCCTCGACCGAGCGGCGGGTGACATCGATCACCGGCCAACCCTGGCGGGCGCAGGCTCGCCGCGAGTGGGCAATCTCGGCGAGAATTGCATCCCGATCGACATAAGTATCGAGATTGCGGTCGCCAAGGACCATTGCCCGGTTTCGACGCACTTCGGCAATGCGGTCGGCCTGAGCAACAAGACCAACGACGAATGCCGAATGCTTCTCACTTAGTGCCGGCGGTAACGGGATCGACGGCACGATAGGCACATTCGCGGTCTTATAGCCACGTTGTGCTAGGTAGATCGAGGTCGGAGTCTTGGAGGTTCTCGAAATACCGAGAATGACGATATCGGCCTCATTTAGATCCTCGGGCAGTAGGCCGTCATCATGGCGCATGGTGAAATTGAGCGCATCGATACGGCGGAAGTAATCCGCATCAAGAACATGCTGACCGGCAACCGTGGGGGTTTGCGGAGCGCCAATATAGGATTCGAAAACCTGCATTATCGGTTGCAGCACGGCCAGACAAGGGACATTGAGTTCGACGCAGCGTTGCTCGATGGAGGCGCTGAGTTCACGATTAACGACCGTATAAAGAACAATTCCTGGGGCCTGCTCGATCTCCTTGAGAACCCGGCTCAGTTGCCGCTCCGTTCTCACGAGAGGATGGACATGCTCTATCGCCCGGATGTTGGCGTACTGAACAGACGCCGCCTTGGCGATTGTGGTGAGTGTCTCACCGGTTGCATCAGAAACCAGATGCAGGTGGTAGTAGCTTGGTAAAGCTTCGGACATCTGTGGATAGCTGTTGGAGGAAAAGGGCCGACCGCAGGCCGGTGAAGGTTGCCAGTGGATACAGCGCAGATTGTCCACTGACCTACACACATTTGTGGCGAGCCGGTGCCATTTGTCGAGAGTTCTTCAGTTCATGGGGAATCGTCGCTGAATCACGCTTTTTGCAACGATTATCACCAAGTTGGAACTCTTTTTGGCTGCGGTCAACAAAACACAACTCATTGACTTATATATGTATTTTTACTTCTTGTAGCGCCGATTGAGCAGACCAGCTAGATGTTGCGGGTCGGTTTATCCCAGCGGCGGCGCTTGTGGAGGTGTTGTGGATGGAGGTTTAATTCCCGCTATCCCCTCTCCTAAAGAAAGAGAAAAAAGAACCTTAAAAAACTAATTTAAACTTTGAAAGGAGAGAGATGAGCTTCGAGCCCCTCGCCCAGCGCGCAAACCGCCGTCGATTTCTGAAGCCGTTTACAGGAGAGGCACAATGGCCTCCACCGATGTGGCTGATGCGGCAAGCGGGGCGCTACTTGCCGGAGTATCGTCAGGTCCGGGCGAAAGCAGGAGGTTTTCTCAGTCTTTGCTACACGCCGGAGCTTGCTGCAGAGGTGACCCTGCAGCCGATCCGACGGTATGGCTTTGATGCTTCCATTTTGTTTTCAGACATCCTGGTTGTTCCCGATGCGTTGGGCCAAGAGGTCAGGTTTGTCGAAGGCGAAGGGCCACGACTGGACCCGATCGAGGATGTTGGAGGATTGACGCGGCTCAAAGCGAGCCGGACAGGAGAAAAATTCTCAATCGTCGCGGAAACGGTGACGCGACTGCGTCAGGATCTTCCGGATGATACGGCGCTCATTGGGTTTTGTGGGGCACCCTGGACGGTTGCCACCTATATGGTTGGCGGGCGTGGCTCCCCTGATCAAGCCGCAGCGCGGCTAATGGCTTACCGAGAGCCACAGCTATTCGGACCGCTTATCCAATTGCTGGTCGATGTTTCGGTCGATTATCTCTCCTTGCAGGTCGAGGCGGGTGCCGATGTGCTGCAGATTTTCGATAGCTGGGCGGGTTCGCTTCCAGAAGATCAATTCGCCCGTTGGGTGACGGAGCCGACTCGGGTAATGGTCGAACGGCTGCGCAGGAAGCATCCTGAAATTCCAATCCTTGGATTTCCACGCGGCGCAGATCAACTCAGTGCTACATTCGTAAGGGAGACCGGGGTTGACGGGGTGAGCTGCAATACGGCAATGCCCGTTTCAGGGATGGTTAAGTTGGCGGAGGAGACTGGCCGTGTTGTACAGGGGAATCTCGACCCGTTATTGCTCGTCGCCGGAGGCGGCCAACTGGATATTCGCGTGACAGAGATTTTGGCCGCGATGAAGGGACGAAAATTCATCTTCAATCTGGGACATGGCATTTTGCAGACAACACCGCCTGAAAATGTGGCGCGTCTTGTCGAGGCTGTGAGGCGGGACGGTTGACGGAGATCGTGAAGGAACGGCGTCTGGGAAGTCCAGCTGTTCGGGCTTTTGTCGCTCTCGGGGTGACGGTTGCCTTGACCGCAGCGGCGATCTTATTGCTCGGCGAAGCGGCTTATGATTGGGGTAAAGCGGTGCACGTCATCGCGGTTATCGCGTGGATGGCCGGAATGCTCTACCTGCCGAGGTTGTTCGTCTATCACGCCGACGCAGTCGCGGGTTCGGAGTTGTCCGAGACGTTCAAGATCATGGAATACCGTTTAATGACGATCATCATGAATCCGGCGATGATCGTCGCTTGGGTGCTTGGATTTTGGCTCGCTTATCAGGCCGGCTGGTTTTCATCGGGGTGGTTTCACGCCAAGCTTGCACTGGTGCTTGCCTTATCGGGCATGCATGGCCTGTTGTCAGTGGCGTCGAGGCGGTTTGCGGAAGACCGGAATACCAAGTCTTCGCGTTACTGGCGGATTATGAACGAAGTTCCGACGGTTCTTATGATTGGTATTGTCGTGCTTGTTATCGTAAAGCCGTTTTGACGCGGGATAGAGTCTCAGACGGGTCTTTTCGAGCGGTATTGTTTCTGATAAGGCTAATTTACACCTCAGAAGTGTTGCGGCGTGCCACGTATTGTTCGGCATGTGCCGCGGGGTGTGTTCCTCAACGCACCTAACACCTCAATGACTGCGGAGCACGCGCAGCGCCTTCTAGCGCAGCGTCGAAGTTTCGCTTCCTAATATTCTCTTCCCCCCCTTTCGGCCCGGCGATCACTGGCCCCCTTCACGCTATCGCTACTGCCGCTTCCGGAGCCTTCTGATGGACGAAATCAAGCTTAAGGACTTGAAGCTCAAGTCGCCCACCGAGCTTTTGAGCTTCGCTGAAGAAGCGGGCGTTGAAAACGCAAGCACAATGCGCAAGCAAGAGCTGATGTTTGCGACGCTGAAACAGCTCGCAACGAATGACATTGAGATTATTGGAACCGGCGTCGTCGAAGTCCTGCAGGACGGATTTGGTTTTCTTCGGTCCCCTGATGCGAATTATCTCCCCGGGCCCGATGACATCTATATTTCACCCTCGCAGATTCGTCGCTTTGCGCTTCGGACAGGGGATACCGTCGAGGGGCATATTCGTAGCCCAAAAGAAGGTGAACGCTACTTCGCGCTGTTGAAAGTCAACAAGATCAATTTCGAAGAGCCTGAAGCCGTCAAGCATAAGATCCACTTCGACAATCTGACGCCACTCTATCCGACCGAGTGGCTCAACATGGAGATCGAGGATCCGACGATTAAGGACTTTTCGGCGCGTATTATCGATATCGTTTCTCCGCTCGGCAAGGGCCAGCGCGGCTTGATTGTGGCACCGCCGCGCACCGGTAAAACCGTGTTGCTGCAGAATATCGCGCACTCCATCACCGCCAACCATCCGGAGTGCTATCTAATCGTTCTTTTGATCGACGAGCGACCGGAAGAAGTCACCGACATGCAGCGCAGCGTGAAAGGTGAAGTAATCTCGTCGACCTTTGACGAACCCCCAACGAGACACGTACAAGTGTCTGAAATGGTTATAGAAAAAGCGAAGCGCCTGGTTGAACACAAGCGCGATGTTGTGATCCTTTTAGATTCCATTACGCGACTCGGCCGGGCTTACAACACAGTCGTTCCGTCATCGGGTAAGGTACTCACTGGCGGTGTCGACTCGAACGCTTTGCAGAGACCGAAGCGTTTCTTTGGTGCAGCTCGCAATATCGAAGAGGGTGGGTCGCTGACCATCATTGCAACGGCACTGGTCGATACCGGTTCGCGAATGGACGAGGTCATCTTCGAGGAATTCAAGGGTACCGGTAACTCGGAACTCATCCTTGACCGCAAGGTCTCCGACAAACGCGTTTTTCCATCGATCGACGTGGCCCGTTCGGGAACCCGGAAGGAAGACCTGTTGGTGCCCGCAGATCAGCTCAAGAAGGTCTATGTCCTGCGGCGTATCTTGAATCCGATGGGCACCATGGATGCCATCGAGTTCCTCATCGACAAGCTGAGGAGCACAAAGACCAATGGAGAATTCTTCGATTCAATGGGCTCGAAGAACCAGTAGGCTTTCTTACAAAGACTCGGAAATTTAAGGTTTTTACTTCGCGACAAAGACGTCAAGTTGTAAGGACTCCAGTTTCACGTGAAACCTCTTTGGTTCGACTCGGAATTCACAGCTTCTAATCTTTTACATCTCTTTTTTATTCAGGCTTTGGCTTTTCGCTGATCTTGCAACAATGAACGAAAGTGATCCGCGTTGGTGATCGGTTCGGAGCATTGCGGGCCTAAGCAGGCGTATGCCGTGGAGGCTTCTCCTTTTGAGGATTTACCCTCAAGGGCGGGAGAGATGCGGTCTGCTGTTCCGGTGTCCAGGACATGTTGGCTGGCTCCGGGGAGGGAAATTGCGAATAGCACCTCGACCAACTCGCCTTGGTTCTCTCCCGCCGTCACCACAATTTGCTGCGGGCTCATCGCGTCTATTGCACCGGCAAGCAGGCCGGTATGCGCGACGAGGTTGTTTTGAATGTCCGGCGAAAAGCTCTCCAATATCGACATCGCTTGCTCTGAATAGGTCTGGCTGCCGGTGAGCAGCGCCAGTTGCGCCAGGTTGGACAACTGAATAGCGTTGGCGTTGGGAAGGGCGTCGTCGGATCCGGCGGCGAGGCGGACAAGCACGTCGTCCGTGTCGTCGGCGGTGGCGGCGTAACGGCCTTCGTCGGCAAGCCAGTAGTGGCTGTGCAGAACATCCGTCCATTGTTCGGCTTGCTTCAAATAGCTCTCTTCAGAGGTGGCTTGAAACAGGCGTAGGGCCGCCCAGGTCATGTTCGCGTAGTCGCTTGCGGTGGCGGCCGCGCCTAGTTTGCCATCGCGATGCGAGTGCCGCAGGCGTCCATCAACAGTCATCTTATCGATAACGAAAGCGAAGGCGGTCTGCGCCCGCTGGAGCCATTGCGGCCGATCGAAGACTTGCGATGCGCGGGTTAGGGCCGCGATCATCAGGCCATTCCAATCGGCGAGGACCTTATCATCCCAGCCAGGGCGGATGCGCTCCTGACGATGGATGAGAAGCTTTGCGCGGAGGTCTGCAAGCCTTGCTTCCTTATCCCAGGAGAGGAGACTAAGGCTTCGCAGGCGGTTGAGGATATTATGTCCTTCCCAGTTTCCTTCTTCCGTCACGTCATAGATACGGGAGAAAAATTCGGCATCCTCCGAGCCGAGGAGGTCAGTTACCTGCTGCTTGGACCAGACATAGAATTTTCCCTCCTCGCCTTCGGAATCGGCATCCAGGGAGGCGGCAAAGGCTCCGCCTTCGGTGATCATCTCTCGTTCGAGCCAGTCGACGGTTTCGGCAATACGGATCTTGAAGAGCGGGTTATGCGTCTCGCGCCAGACCTCGGTCATCAGGTCAAGGAGGAGCGCGTTGTCGTAGAGCATTTTTTCGAAGTGCGGAGCAAGCCAGCGCTCATCTACGGAGTAGCGGGCGAA
>DAOUZE010000406.1 GCA_030665765.1 Filomicrobium sp. | reverse complement strand
CGTTGGAGGAATTAGCGTCACCTCCAAATCTTCCATGACGTCGTATTCGCGGAAGTATGCCCGTAGGGTGTTCAGGCTGCCTGGTGGAGCTTCCAGGATGGTCACTCCCGTGATCTGTGTCTCTTGGGTAGGCGAGGCGAGCCTCTTCGCCTTAAGGGACCTAGCAGACTCGGCCATAAATTTGGCTTGTTGTGTCCTCTGCTCCACCTCCTTTCTAAGTTTTTTGAGCTGTTTTAACTGCTTTCGCCTAGCGGTTTCAGAGAAACAAACATCAGCAAAGTTCAGCAGCGAAACTGCAATGTCCTGTTTTGGTACTAGAATATAGCGTGCCATGAATTTTAAGCTCCCCAAAAATCGCCGGTCCCGGCACTTCCTGTTAGCTAGCAAATACAAACGGCTATACAGACTTCTCTCGGTCTTCAACCCGCTCCACTTTCGCGGCTATCTTTGGGTTGAAGCGCACGCGATACCTTTCCGTTTTACATTGCAACAGCTAGACGGCTTCATGGGCCTTTGACTGCTCGGGATCACGCTTCGCGCTGACAGGATTATCACAAGCAAAACGCTGCTTGCGGACCTGTACCGCGACGATTCCGCTCGGCGTCTTCTATCCGCAGGTAAGATCGGACTTGGTGTCGGTAACGTGCAAAGCCTTAGATGTGGTCGCGGTTGCCATGGCGCCGAACACACATAGCGTCTTTCTAGAAAAACACACCATAACGACATCCTCCAGTTCAGCTTCAGTAAATCAGTTCCTAGTGCTCTACGACAACGCCCTCGTCTCACCAGGCGTCTTCCCGGTCTAACGTTCGAAGTCTGCGGAAAAACGGTCTTGGGTAGAAAAGCTGAGCAAGAAGCCTAGTTCTTTCACCTTGACGCTGCCGTAACCGAGATAACGCATGGCAAGACCCTTGCGAATGTCATAGATCAGTTGATCGAAACTGGTGCCGTGCTCAGTCAAACGTTTGCTGATGGTGCGCTTGTACGCACCCAGGTCGCTGGCAATCCTCATAACCGTCACGCGACCTGATGACAGCTGGTCAACGGTCCGCTCCGCAACAACGTCCAAGAAGTCGTTCCCGTCTTCGTCGCCCTCGCGAAGCACCTGGTCGCCAGTTTTGGTCTAGACCTAACCCAGTTTGCGGTCCGCAGTGGGTATCGACAACGATAAGTGATTACGATGGAAGATGGCTTCATAAACCTCCTGCCCTTAAAGCGTAGGACGGCCTAGCACGCGCTCAATTTCATTGAGGTCGTGATCTCGCTTGTGAATGAAGCGGATCTCGGAAAAGTAGATGTTCCGTATGGACAGCCATCGCCCCACGTGGACGTGTACACCGACTTCCTGCGCGAGACGCTGCTCGGCGTCGTAAAACTCAGGCTGGAGATACGTTGCCCGCAGTCGTCAATAATCGCCGTCTTCGAGGAGTTCGCCGCGCCTGGCCAGGCTGTGCATGCTTTGATAGTGGAGGAAGTTGCGAATAGCGTCACGGAGCGTCTTTGCGGCTAAGCCGATATAGGTAACCAGGCCGGTTGTGCGAAGATCGATCTACGACGCCAGGTGGCGCCCCAAACAATCAACCCCAGGCAGATCCGCTGCAGCTTCTAAAAACTTCACCTCTTTGGCGATGGGCAACCATCGTTCTTCACCGGTGACGGAGAGCTTGCTGAGGCCGGCTACCCCTACCCCTAGCGCTGCCTTGAATTTCCAGCGCTTCAGCTCTTGATTGGCGGCATAGACCCAGCTGGCTCCGATCTTATTGGTCACTGTATTAGTGCTCGCTTTTTCCAATCACCAACACAGTGTCTCCGCCGAGACTTGGCGAGATATAGATCGTGACCCTAGGGGCAGCCGGATGCAAGATCCACGTGCCCTTAAAGCGCTGAAGGCGGGGTGCAAAGCGAGCACTCGGACCGTGGGTAGGGGGGCGCTGAAACAATCTGTCTGCTCGCGATTTCTAGCCGGAGTGAGCCATTTCTGATGAAGAACAGATCAGTTGAAAACAGGTATAAAGCGCCGACGTTCAGTCTTTACCTAGCTGGACTGGCCGAGCTGAAGCGCTACCTGTCGGTGGGAAGACGCTTCAATTAGCTAACATCAGGGAGGCCGCTTCTGGTGTTTGGCAACAAGGCGACCTTTTTGGCTATGATGCCACGCTGATAGGGACCTTCTGCGACCTCACAGCAGGGTGTAACCAAATGACATTCAAGAGCCTGCCAGCAAGCGTGCGCATTTGTCGTTAAAAGCAGTTCAAGCATCCGTATACCTTGCGGCGAGGACGCTGCAGGAGGGGCGTCAATTCAGCTTTGGGCCGATGTGCTGGAGATCACCTTCATCGGCAGTTCAAAAGAAGTCGATAGTCGTCATTTGCGGATGGCACGTATGAACGGCGGCGACAAGATTAGAGTAGCCTAGCGGGCAGGAGGCCAAGACAAAGCCTATTTTCGCCTCCATGCACTTCCGCTGCGGAAAGGAACACGACGATGAATATCAAGAGAGTTGGCTCTGTGCCGTCCGCCGATGGGCCAGCCGAATGGTTCACGGGTTCGGTCCGCATCGATCGGCTCTTCCAGGCGGAAGGTCCTGCGCGCGTTCAGGTTGCAAGGGTGACGTTCGAGCCAAGTGCGCGCACCGCTTGGCACAGGCATCCCCTTGGCCAGACGCTCATCATCACTTCCGGTTGTGGCTGGATGCAAGAGGATGGTGCATCCGTTGAGGAGGTCGGTCCGGGAGATGTAGTCTGGTTTCCGCCAAACGTGAAGCATTGGCATGGCGCAACCGCAACCACCGGTATGAGTCACATCGCCATTCAGGAAGCGCTCGATGGCAAGGTCGTTGACTGGTTGGAGCACGTCACCGATTCACAGTACCGACGCTGAGCTCTGCGCCGACAGGCCGAGACGCAACGTTGTTCTCGACGAGGACCCCTCCTTGATCAGCAAGCGTCCGCGGCGGACCGTCATTCATCATTGTGCCGATATTTTCTGGCTCTCCATCCTCAGGATCTTCTGCGCACTTGAACATTTGAGTTAAGAGAGTATTCCGCCCGTCGGATGGTAGTTCATGTGACCTGCTTCCCGAAAACTGGACCGTCTGAGACTGGAATTTTCCACTTATGATCGTAGGGCTCATGAGGAGGAAGATCGATGAAGCGGTCGAAGTTCACAGAAGCGCAGATAGCGTTCGTGCTGCGCCAGGCTGAAGAAG
>DAOUZE010000276.1 GCA_030665765.1 Filomicrobium sp. | reverse complement strand
ATGATGCATTCTACTTTGATTATGATGTAACACTTTGCTACGAGCTTGTGGAAGAGTTGCAGCGGGCAAAGCCAAAGAAGACAACGCAAGACGGGCTTACGCCACACGATGCCGTTGCCGATCCCTTTTTCAGCATCGCATTGCATGAGTTTGCACACGCAGTCTTTTACTTTTACAACGTTCCGATTTTTGGACGCGAAGAGGATGCAGCTGATCAGCTGGCTGCATACATCATTCTCCTCCTCGACAATACTGTTGCAAGCCGCCTGATCAAAGGGGCGGCATACGCATTCCTGACGGAGTCAAAAGAGCGAAAATCCAAATCAACGATAGAATATGCGAGCGAACACGGAACAGCCGAACAAAGATATTACAACGTGTTGTGCCTGGCTTTCGGTGCTGATCCGAAGCAATTCTCATATCTAGAATCAAAGAAGATTCTTCCCGAAGACAGAGCGGACGCGTGCCAGGATGAATTCGAACAGATAGAAGATGCATATAGAGCTGTCATACTGCCCCATGTAGATCAGGCATTGGCCAAAAAAGTTTGGGGCAAGCTGGAAGTGCGCACCAAGTAGATCATTGGAGAAGAGCGTGAACGTCCCAGCGCCCGTCTTAGCCAAAGAGCCGCCGGTAGCGCCAGAGTTCAGGCAGTTATTTCCGGTCGGCCCGCAATCGCTGATCACCCCGCTGACAATGCCCATCTGCGCTCATCGCCGGGTGACAATCGGGCCGAGGCGCAGCGGCTGCCACTTCAGGTAGGTCAGGGAGCGCCAAAGCCATTCGACAGGGCCAAAGCGGAAACGCTTCAACCACCACTGGCACGCAATGACCTGCACGCCGAAGAGGATCACCGCCCAGGCGGTGACGGCCGCTGGCCCCAGTCGAAAGGCCTCGCCAAAGCCGTACCCGTAGAAAAGCGTGGTGAACATCAGGGTCTGGGTGAGGTAGACCGTCAGGGCCAGACGGCCCACGCCGGCCAGCGGTGCCAGGGCGGCCCTGCCGCGTGGGGACTGCGCGGCGAGGACGAGCGTCGCCGCGTAGCCCAGGGCGAGAGCCACGGTCCCGAAGGTGAAGAGGAGATCGCCGGCAAGCTGGATCCCGGGGCCCGCCTGCTGCGGTCCGAACACCGCGTATCCAGTGGTGGCGGCGAGGACGCGCTCCGCGGCCATGGCGCCGAATCCTGAAGCCAGACCCCAGACCCTCACGCGGCCAATGGGGGGCACGTGAGCGGGAACGTCGCGGAGGATGCCGGCGCGCCCGACCAGGAACCCGACGAGGAACATCGCGAAGACCGCGAGTCCGGACTCCGGCGAGCCGACGTCCTCGAGGGGATTTGCAGGGATCGCGCTCGCGTTGTCGACGACGACCTCGGCAAGCGACCCCACCGCGTACACGTGTGTGCGCTGGTCGAGCTCGAGCTCGGCACGGGCTTCCGCGACGCTTTCGACCTCTTCCATCTCATTGGGCTGGGTCCAGGTCGAAACGAATCGACCCAGCGGAAACACGAGCATGAGACCGATGGCCAGGAGAAGCAGCACTCGCGTCGGCAGGCGATGCACCAGGAGAAGACCCAGACCGAGCTCCGCGTAGAGCATCAGGATGTCGCCGTCGAAGAGCAGCGCGTTGGCGGCACCGAGCGCAAAGAGCACGCTCAGCCGTCGGAGGTAGGAGGGGAGGATGCGGACGCTCCGCGCGTCGGCGCGCTGCAGCTGCACCGCGAAGCCGAAGCCGAACAGCAGGGAGAACAGCGTCCACGACTTCGACTCGAAGAAGACACGCTTGATTGCGAACGCGACCCGATCTGCCGGGCAGTCCCAGGCAATCGAGTCGGCACCGAACAGGTACATGTTCACCAGCAGCACACCCCCGAGGGCGAAGCCGCGGACCACGTCGACCTCGACGATGCGCGAAGCCGGGGCAACCGGCTCAGGGGCGGCTCGACTCAATGCGCAGCTCCCGCTAGAGAATGGATTGTCCGTCCGCAACGCGAGTGATCGATTGAGATCGTTACTGCTTGAGAGCGTGTCATTGGGCTATGCTTGGCACATGAAATGTCGGGGGCCTGTGGACACACCCCCCTAGCTTGTCTGGATTACGCATAAAGGTATCCACATGGCTGAGGCATTACCAACGGAGCGGAATGGATAAGGCCCGGATCATGCTGCATGACCGATCATGACCCTGAAAAGAATTTCGAAGAACTGTGGCAGACCTTTTATGACCGATATCCCTTTTTTGAGTTGAGAAGGGTCAATTGGACCAGACAATACTGGACTTACAGACCGAGAGTGACCAGAGATACGAGCGCCGAAGAGCTATTCAATATCTGCTGTGAGATGCTCGACCCGTTGAATGACGGGCACGTGAAGCTGGAAGCGAAATTGCCTGGGGATCGGAAGAGACGCCGTTTCACCCCAGAGAAGCAGACTCGGTTCGAGCGCGAGTTCACCAAGTCAGGGATCAAGCAGCTCTTCAAGACGGCCGAGAAGACTCTCCTCGCCAATGGATTCGGAAAGCCTAAAGAGACCCAGGCTTGGCTGCTTCGCTATTGCAGATCTCCGGAGTTCGGCTACCTCCGAATTCTCGAGCTGGAAGGCGTTAAAAAGCGGAAGCTGACAGCTGCTCTGGACAAGATCAGCCGTGACTTCACCGAGTTGAAGGGTTTTGTCATCGACATCCGGGATTGTCCCGGCGGGGACGACAGCAACGCGATCGCTATCATCAATCGGTTTTGCGACCGTATGCGTGTGGCCTTTCATAGAAAGACCAAGATCGGCCCGAGCGACGATGACTTTAAACCCCTGAAGACCCGGTATCTCGAACCGCAAGGTGATGCGCAATTCACCGGGCCAATTGTGCTCTTGACGACCGACGCCGTTTTCAGCGGCGGAGAAGCTTTTGCGTTGGCGATAAGAGAGCTGCCCTATGTCACGATCATAGGTGACCACACCAATGGCATATTCTCTTACACGCTTGAGAAAACACTTCCCAATGGCTGGGACTACTGCTTGTCATATCAAGTGTACCTTTCGGCTAATATGGTGTGTTACGAAGGCAGAGGCGTACCAGCCGACATTGAGCTGCATAATAATCGGACCGATATTGATGAGGGCGTCGATCGCGTGGTAAGCCGCGCGCTGGAGGTCCTGACGTCACAGGCGGGTGGTTAGCCGCAGTTCCTAGCGTTCGCCACAGTTACATTTGGTCCCCAGTACTCTTCCCCTCAATCGTAGTGTCTTCCGGAGTTGCCCCAATGTCGGTTAATCGAATCCTTATTGCTGACCCCATTCATCCGCACGCCTTGAGCCTTCTGCGCTCAAACTCACGGATTGAGGTGGCGGTCGCGAAGGGTCTGAGCGAAGCACAGCTCATCGATCTTATCGCCGACTACGAGGCAATTATCGTCCGCTCGAAGACCTCGGTCACCACCAGCGTCATTGAGGCGGCTCGGCGGCTCAAGGTCATAGGCCGGGCGGGCAACGGGCTCGATAACATCGACGTCGCTACTGCCACTCGGCGCGGGATCGCGGTCTTGAATGCGCCAGATGTCAGCTCGAATTCGACCGCCGAATTCGCGCTTGCGCAGCTTCTTTCGCTGAGCCGGAATCTTCCCCAAGCCCATGCCTCTATGCGCGCAGGCGAATGGCAGCCTGCGCGATTTATGGGGACTCAGGTCATGAGCAAGAGCGTCGGCGTGATCGGCTTCGGAGCGGTCGGCCGCAAGTTCGCAAGGCTCTGCCTGGCGCTGAAAATGGAAGTACTGGTCCATGATCCATTTCTAAACTTTGAAAACGAAGAGGCTGGTATCGAAGCGGTTACGCTGGAAGAACTGCTTGCGAGAGCGGACTATGTGAGCCTCCATTGCCCGTTGACCGAGCGGACTCGCCTTCTCATAGACGCCGTGAAGCTAGCGCAAATGAAGCCCGGCGCTCGATTGATAAATTGTGCGCGCGGCGAACTGATCGACGAGACGGCGCTTCTCGAAGCTTTGCAAAGCGGTCGTTTGGCAGGTGCGGCACTCGATGTCTATGCCAGCGAACCGCCGGTGAATTCTCCTCTGCTGACGCTCGATACAGTAGTTCTTACGCCGCACCTCGGCGCTTCGACCGAAGAGGCGCAGCAGATGGTGGGCCTGAAGATTGCAAATGATGTCGCAGATTTACTGCTGAAGGACCAGGTGTCGCAGGTCACCGCGGCTTCCGTCTGACAAAAAATTCGAGAAGAGGTCAGACCTACATCCGCAGGACTAGCGCGGCGCAAGTGTCCGTTCCCTCTATCGTGTGGGCCCGAAAATGCTCCGGTCCCCCGCAGTCATCTGGCGCGCAGACAATGCGTACTCTTGGCGCCAGAGCGAACCAAAACGCGTCGAGGCCACGGGGCAGTCCTTCTCCAATCGATTTCAGCGCCGCTTCCTTGAGGCTCCAGAGCTTAAGGAACGTCAGTGTGCGCGTCTGACCCTCCGCTGCTCTAACAGCCTCCGCCTCAGCTTCAGAAAAGAGCTCTCGCGCAAGCTCCACCGTCTCCAAGTTTCGCGTCCGATCCTCAAAGTCGACGCCGATTGCGTGCGTCCACGACCAGGCGCCAAGAAAGCCGGATCGGCAGGAGGAGAAGCTGAACCAGATATGCGGAAACTCTTCAAGATAAGGGCGCCCCTTATCCGTTTCCTTGAAAGAAATTTCCGACAGATTCCGAGAAGATCCGAGCGCCGCAGCACCGCAGTAGCGACGAAAGGCGCGGCGCTGTTGAAAATGGTGCTTGCCACGTTCCGCTGAGAAGCGTTCCGCCCTTTGCCTTTCAATGTCCGAGAGCACCGACGCGCAATGCCGTGCTGTGTCGGGGTCGTGCACAAATGGCACATATAGCGCGACAACCGCTTCAAATTCAGCCGCAGGCGTCACCTCCCGCGCGCTGGAGGCGAACAACTCCTTAACCCAGCCGCTATCGTTTCGCGCCACTCGAAACCTCCCGCTTTGTCAATTTATCCGCCTCGACGACCGATGCCTCCCCGAGCAGGTCGGGCTGTCCGAAGCTTTTTTCTCCGGTGAAATCGTAGGAAAAATAAGCGAC
>DAOUZE010000267.1 GCA_030665765.1 Filomicrobium sp. | reverse complement strand
CTCCTCAACCTTCGTGCCTTCTTCAGCCTGGCGCAGCACGAACGCTATCTGCGCCTCTGTGAACTTCGACCGCTTCATCGATCTTCCTCCTCATGAGCCCTAGGATCATAAGTGGAAAATTCCAGTCTCAGACGGTCCAGTTTTCGGGAAGCAGGTCAACGGGTGGACGCATACTGAGCGCCTAGTGCGGTCGGGTATAATTGTACTGGCGGAGCCACTGGTTGATGACGACACGGGCTTGGTCGATGATTGCAAACCAATAAGCATTCAGCACCTCGCAGCGCAGCGTTCCATTGAACGGCTCGTTATATCCATTCTCCCACGGTGAACCCGGATAGATCTGGATCGGCTTGACGCCAATCCGCTGTAGCCAAGTCTGCAAAGCCTCGGCGGTAAATACGGAGCCATTATCGGACCGCGGGTATTCTGGTTTGCCCCGTTAAAGCAAAAAGCAAATACAGCGCCTGCAGCGCATTTACCGGACCTCACCTCGTTCGCAACAGACACGCAAAGTGCTTCACGTGTGCACTTGCCGCACACTGACAGCATACACCTCTGATCTCGATTACTAGGCTACCGCTGGTTTGCGCAGTGCATTTAGGGCCTTCTGGACTGCTGGTCTCTTGCTCATGCGATTGCGATGATCGAACACGTGCGGAATGCGGTCCAAGTCGACGCCATCGCCTTCCAGCCACTGAGCAACCGTGAATAGATAGGGGTCGGCAACGGTGTAACTGTCACCCATGACCCAAGGGCCCTGGAGCATCTCGCTCTCGATGAGGTCGAAACACGCTCCGACTGACTCGGGGACTTTCTTTTTCATCGCCTCGATGGCCACTGGATCATCGGCCCATCGGTGCCCTCGCCTTCGGTGCGCGTGGGCGACATGCACCGTAGAACACAAATAGCTATTGAAGTCCTGCACTTCGGCAAACGCAAACGGGTCATTCTGCGCGGCCAGGTCGGCACTGGGGAATGCCTGCGCGATGAATGCTAGTATCGCTGGCGTTTCCGTTAGAATACCGCGTGGCGTTATCAACGTGGGAACCCGTGCCTTTGGGTTGATCGACAAATACTCAGCCGAAAGTTGTTCGGTCTTCGAGAAGTCCAATTGCTTCAATTCATACTCTGCGCCAGCCTCCTCCAGGGCAATGTGAGAGGCAAGTGCGCAAGTGCCTGGCGCAGTGTAGAGCGTTAAAGTCATTATGAACTCCAGGGTTGACGTTCGGCCAGCACTCGCAGCGCGACGCCAGAGGCAGATCGACCTCTCGCAACGACATTGTCACGTTAACAACTGGTGGCCGCAAGCAATTGCAAGGCCTGCCATTCTCAAGCTGCCAAGTACACCGCTTGCCACAGGTCGATCGACGGCCGCGCCCTCCATAAGCGGAAATGGGAAGGCCTTCAGCGTCAGCGCATCACTTCGGCACCAACGGGTCACAAGCCGACATTGGCAAGGTACGCTAAGGCTCTTGAGTGCAGGCTCGCAATCTGGTGCACGGCAGACATTCAGTCAAACGCTTGGCGACGTCCGCTTTGTAAGCCAATCAAAACACGTCTACGCGAAGAAAATCTGATACGCAGAACTCACTAGCTCGCCCGCGCTTTATGATATTCCGACTCCCAACGGGTCAACTCCTCTTTGAGGTGCCGAACCAAGCGCTCGGTGCTCTTACGCAGGGTCTCGGTGCCTTTGCCTGGTTCATTGCCGAGCGCCCGGATCAGCTTCTCGCCGTTATCGATCGCACCCAGTGTGTCGTGACGCACCGCTTTGACGAGCTCCTTCATGACGGCTTCCTCCATACGATAGGGGCGGGGGCTAAGCAAAATTGTGTCCCAGCTCAGCGTTTTTGTGATCTGTGTTAATCAGATCGAGTGGTTGCCTGCTCCGCCGTGTTCAAGAGTGGCTCCGTCGTAAACTCTGCAGTTTATGGCAACAACATTCAAGCTATCCGTAAGTCACCAAGATCAACCAGATCACAATGGAAACGGCGGCGCCCCTCAGCACCACCGTTTCTCGTGCACCCCCTACAGCCCTTCGCGCCAGTTCTTCCGTCGCGATAGTGATCACGTGACAAACCTATGGTGATTGAGCCCTCACAACTAGTGCTTCAGCACCACTCCCGAGGGCTTCCACAGCCTAACCGTTCACCCAAACAAGCTCATCTGAACTCAGCCCACTCCTCACTGGGCTAATTACCTTTCAGGACTTTCATTTTCATAAAGAGAGGACTGGACGAGGTGATCCAGATCCTCCGCTAGAGCTATGCTTGGTTAGTCTCAAAGATTATGATGACGGACAACCTCCGGCTTTCTATTGTTTGATGGTCAACATTGCGGGTGCGTGTTGATCCTTGAAGTGCGCCTGCGCCTCGCGCGGCTGCGCGAGCGACAACGGCGCCGATGGTTCACGCTGAAAACGGAGGCGCCACATGCGCACCATGAAACACTTCGCAAGCGGCCTTCGCACCATTGCTATCGCATCAGCCGGCGCAATGGTATTTGCCGCATCGGCCAACGCCACCAACAAGATGATCGACAGCATCCACTTTCTGATCCCCGGCGGCGCCGGCGGTGGTTGGGATGGTACAGCACGCGGAACAGGTGAAGCGTTAACAAAATCCGGCCTGGTCGGTTCGGCATCCTTTGAAAACATGTCCGGCGGCGGCAGCGGCAAGGCGATCAACTACTTGATCGAAAATGCTGCTTCGAGCAAAGGCACGCTGATGGTCAACTCGACCCCAATCATTATCCGCTCCCTCGTCGGCCGCTTTCCGCACAACTTTCGCGACCTCACCATGATCGCGGGAACGATCGGCGACTACGCAGCGCTGATCGTGAAGGAAGACAGCCCAATCACGGATCTTAAAGACCTAATCGCTCGGTTCAATGCCAATCCGAGATCGATCAAAGTCGGTGGCGGTTCAGTTCCAGGCGGCATGGACCACCTTGTGGCAGCGATGATTTTCAAGGCTGCTGGCGCCGATGCGAACAAGGTCAAGTATATCCCCTACGACACCGGCGGAAAGCTCAACGCTGCGATTCTAGCAGGCGAAGTGACGGTCGGCTCGACCGGATTTTCCGAAGCGATTGGTCTCACTAAGGCCGGCGAGATGCGGGTGATCGCCGTCACGGCACCTGAGCGGCTTGAGGCACTGCCCGAAGCTCCGACGGTCAAAGAGCAGGGTTACGACGTAGAGTTCGTCAACTGGCGCGGCTTCTTCGCGGCACCCGGCCTCCCAGCTGACACGGCCGAGACCTACCGCAACGTCATTGCCGCAATGTACGAGACCAAGGAGTGGGATGAGGTTCGCAATCGCAATGGCTGGGTGAACATCCATAATTCCGGCGATGACTTCACGAAGTTCCTCGAAGACCAGGAAAGCACGATCAAATCGCTGATGATCGAACTTGGATTCATCAGAAAGTAGTCGCCTATGGGAAGTCTGGTGCGTCTCAGGATCCTAGATGCGCCAACCGCCTGTTCTATGAGCCGAACGGGTTCAACGCCGCATAACATGGGTGAGGAACGAGATGACGCTCGAGCGTGGAATTGCAGTTCTGTTTTTGGCGTTCTGTGCCGTCTATGGTTACACGGCGTTCGTGACAATGCAGAGCGAGCTCCTGCCGTTTGAGCTCAACATGGCGTTTCTGCCGAACACGCTGCCGAAAGTGTTGTCGGTTATTGGTGCAATCGTTTCGCTATTCGTGATCTTCGGCGGCCGAGTCCCTGGTGACGCCCCCAAGACGCTCGTCCCTGGCGGGCTCAAGAGGTGGAATATTGTACAGGCCGTCACGTTGATGCTCGCGATGGTCGCATACGCACTTCTGCTCCGCCCGGTGGGCTTCATCGCAGCGACTTCGCTGTTCCTTATCGGCTGCTCCGTGCTGCTCGGTGAGCGCAAGCTTATCCGCCTAATCGCAATCTCGGTCTTTGCGGCCTTTGCGGTTTGGTACCTGGTCGAGCAGTTGCTCGACATCGTCCTCAGGCCCTGGCCTTGGTTTTTGATGGCGCTGTGAGGATACAGCAATGCTTGAGGGAATTTATATTGGCCTGTCGACTGCGCTGTCCCTACAGAACCTGATCATGGTCGTCGCCGGTTGCCTGCTCGGCACATTCATCGGGATGCTGCCAGGGCTTGGCCCGATGTCAATCATCGCCATCATGATCCCGATCGCTATCAAGATCGGTGACCCCTCTGCTGCACTCATTCTACTGGCCGGTGTCTACTACGGCGCTATTTTCGGCGGCTCCACCTCATCGATACTGATCAACGCACCAGGCGTCGCCGGCACGGTCGCATCATCGTTCGACGGCTATCCGATGGCACGCCAGGGCAAGGCCGGTAAGGCGCTCACCATCGCGGCCATTGCATCATTTGCCGGCGGCACGGTTGGCGCGATCTTGCTGATGTTTTTTGCGCCGGCACTTGCTTCGTTCGCGCTCCTATTCCATTCGGCGGAATACTTTGCGCTGATGGTTGTCGGCCTCACGGCCATTGCGGCGTTTGCTGGCACGGGCCAGGTCGCCAAGGCGCTAATAATGACTATCCTTGGCCTTATGCTGGCAACCGTCGGCGAAAGCGCGCTGTTTAATGCCCCGCGCTACACGTTGGGACTGCTCGATCTGCAAAGCGGAATCGGATTCATTACGTTGGCGATGGCGTTGTTCGCCTTGCCCGAAGCGCTGCTCCTCGTGCTCGATCCATCCCGCTCGAAAACCGGCTCGGACGATAACAGTCTAGGCGAGATCAAGGATTTGCGGATCACAGGCGTAGAAGCGCGTGCGATCGCACCGGTGATAGCCCGGCAATCGGTCCTGGGGTTCCTGATCGGCGTGCTGCCGGGCGCGGGCGCCACGATCGCGTCGTTCCTGGGCTATGCGGTTGAGCGCAACATCGCCAAAGGCGAAGAGCAGGACGAATTCGGCAAGGGATCTATCAAGGGGCTGGCTGCTCCGGAAACGGCTAACAACGCCGCATGCACCGGCTCGTTCGTGCCTCTCCTGACCCTCGGCATCCCTGGCTCGGGTACAACTTCAATCCTGCTTGGTGCGCTGCTCGCGCTCAACGTTGCTCCCGGGCCGCGCCTGATGGTCGACCGGCCCGAAATCTTCTGGTCGGTGATCGTATCTATGTACCTCGGCAACGTCGTTCTCTTAATCCTGAACCTGCCGCTCATTCCTTATATCGCCAAGCTTCTAGCGGTCCCAAAGAACTACCTGATCCCGTTCATCTTGTTCTTCACGCTGATGGGGGCCTACAT
>DAOUZE010000004.1 GCA_030665765.1 Filomicrobium sp. | reverse complement strand
GAACCTCGACATCTCCGCTTACGGTGTTTTGATCGCCACAATGCTCGCCGGGACGCCGGCCATCAGCTTTTTGGGGGCCATCGGAGCGGCTTTGACGTTGCGGGCAAGGCGTGGCGGTCTGCTTTTGGCCCTGCTCATTTTGCCGCTCTACGTCCCGAGTCTGATCTACGGCATCTCCGCGATTTCCGGCGCGCTGCTGGCAACCAACGCTTTTTGGCCGTCGTTTCTGATACTCAGTGCGCTGTCACTCGGTGCTCTTGTCCTTGGTCCAATCGCCGCCGCAGCGACCTTGCGCATCCAGATGCAATAAGACCCGGCAACGGCCGGTTGGTGGCGTCACTGATTGAGAACGACCGCTCGTCACGGTCTAAGTGACGCCGTCCCTTGTGGACAAACTGTTTCACGTGAATCTGCAACCTGACGCAGACAGGGCAACGAAAGACCAAATTGCCGCGCTATACCTTGACTGTCGGCGAATTGCGAAACCGGCCCCGAGCGCCTAGAAATAGAGCTATGCAGACCCAGTCCATCACACAGAAACTTGCCAATCCGACTCGGTTCATGGCGCTTTCGGGAACTCTCCTGCCATGGCTCGCGGGGATTGCCGTTGTGCTGATCGTCTACGGCCTCTACCGAGGCTGGACGGCTCCGCCCGACTACCAGCAGGGCGAGACGATCCGCATCATGTACATTCATGTGCCGTCGGCTTGGCTCGGCATGATGGGCTACGCACTCATCGCGCTTTCGAGCTTCGGACTACTTGTCTTCCGCCACCCATTGGCCGATGTCTCCGCGAAGGCTGCCGCCCCGATCGGCGCGGCTTTCACCTTGCTGGCGCTGATAACAGGGTCGCTCTGGGGCAAGCCGATGTGGGGCACATACTGGGTGTGGGATGCGCGTCTGACCTCGGTGCTGCTGCTCTTCTTCTTATATTTGGGCCTAATTTCGCTGCGCACGTCGATTGAGGAAGAGACGCTGGCATCCAAGTTGACCGCGGTCCTGGCGCTGGTCGGTGTTGTGATCCTACCGTTCATCAAGATCTCGGTTGAAGGCTTGTCAATACCGTGGCTCGGCCTTGAAATCCCGGCCTGGAACACCTTGCACCAGCCCTCAAGCGTCTTCCGTACCGACGGGCCTAAAATTCACTCATCCCAGCTCTATCCGCTGCTCTATTCGGCGCTGGGCTTCACGTTCTTGTTCTTCGCGCTCCACATGAAGGGGATGCGCAACGAGATTTTACGCCGTCGAGTCAAAGCTCTACGCATCGCAGAGGTCGATCGGGCGCGTGCGAAAGAAGCTGTGGCCGCTGCCGAGTAAGCTTTGAGGAACCGCATGGATCTGGGACCGCACGCCACTTTCATTATCGCCAGCTATGCGATTTTCACCCTCGTTCTGGCGAGCCTTACGGCATGGCTGATGTACGATGGCGCCCGCCAAAAGCGTTTGCTTGAAGGCCTTCAGGCCAAAGGCGCCCGCCGCCGACCCCGTTCCGGCGAAACAGAAAGTACCCAATGACCGAAACGAATACCGAAGCCGCACCGGCGCCGGGCCGCAAATTGGGTTGGGCGATTGCCCCTCTCGTCGTCTTTGCGATGCTGGCGGCCGCATTCGCCTTTTCACTGTCGCAGGGCGATCCCTCGAAACTGCCTTCGGCGCTGATCGGCAAACCGTCGCCGACGGCTGCTTTTCCGGCCCTTGAGGGTTTGAAGGGGGGTGGCACGGAAATCGCCGGTTTTACTGGAGAAGACCTCGGTAAGGGCAAGGTAACGGTGGTGAACTTCTGGGCTTCGTGGTGCATCCCCTGCGTGCAAGAGCACCCGCTGCTTATGGCGCTGGGAAACCGCACAGGCGTGTCAATTTACGGGGTGAACTACAAGGACCAGCCGTCGGCTGCCCGCCGCTTCATTGGCCGCTATGGCAACCCCTACGCCAAGGTTGGCACGGATTCCAGTGGTCGCGGTGCCATTGAATGGGGTGTCTACGGCATGCCCGAGACGTTCGTGATCGATGGTCAGGGACGCATTGTCTACAAACACGTCGGGCCGATCACGGAACAAAGCCTCACTCGTGAGGTGATCCCGGCCATCGAAAAGGCCCACACCGGCTCCACCAGCTAAACGGTTCAGAGTGTTTCGAATTCCCCGGATTCCTCGTTGAGCACCGTTAGCTGACCAGAACCAATATCGAAGTGGGCTCCGTGCAGTTGCAGTTTGCCCTTGGCTTCAAGCTGCTGCACGCAAGGGAAGGTACGCAGGTTTGTTAGCGAAGTCGCGACGGCCTCCTGCTCCAGCCACCGCTGCATTTGACTGTCTTCGGCGGTCCCCGGATGCGCCATCTTCAGCCGGCTTTTGGCTTCATCCAGCATCGACATCCACTTCGAAATGAACCGCGATTCTGTCTCATGCGCGGCATGTCCGTGTAGTGCCGCCGTGATCCCGCCGCAGCTGGAATGGCCCATTACGACAACGTGTTTAACCCTCAGATTCAAAATGGCGAACTCAAGCGCCGCGCTGACCCCGTGATAGTTTCCACCGGTCTCGAACGGTGGTACCAGGTTTGCCACGTTGCGGACGACGAATAGTTCACCCGGCATCGCCGAAAAGATAGTTTCTGGATCGACCCGGCTGTCGCAACACGACACCATCATCACATCTGGTTTTTGACCCTTCTCCGCGAGCTCCTGATAATGATCCGCATTGGGAGCGAAATGTCGGAATTTAAACCGTTGGAACCGATCGACGAGGTGCTCGGGGAATGCCATTGGGCGTCGTCCTTTCTTCGGCGGGCGTATCACAACGGAGATAGCCCCAAATGCGTGTTCGTCAATGGGATTTTGGGAAATCCGATCACCGGAAACGAGGTCAGCGATGACGAACTGTGGCTAGCCATTTCGCGACCAAGCGGAAAGAAGCGGCATGTTTTCCGCCCGGCTAGCCCCAGATTTCCATGCGCAGGCCTTTCATGTCGCGTTGCGGTTCAGATGGAAAACGGTGCGCCTGGCCGTTGGCGATACGCGCGGCGCTCCATGAATTGACGGTCGCATCGAGCAGATCGTCGGGCCCGGCATCGCTCAAACGAAACGGCTGAGATCGCAGCAAATCACGGGCATATCCCGCGCGCTCGAGCAGGCCGCGGCGCAGTTCCAATCCAGGCGGATAAGCCCGTGATTTCAGCTTCTTCGGCTCCGTCAACGCCTTTTCACCGTTCGCTGCCCAGAACGCCACCTCGGGATGGACCTCAAGGATGTGCGTCTGCAACTCAGGGGTCATCAAAGCATCGACTTCGCGAATCTTTGCAAACAGATTGAACGTTTGCTTCGACACCTTCCGCGGCGGGTCGGAGTTTTTCAAAGCGACCAGACAGGCTTGCGCGTAGTCTTCGCACATCACCGCCGCCCGTGCAGGTACCGCAAATACGGAGGATTGCCGGCCACCGAGCCGTGCACGGGCTTCCGTGTCGCACGTCCGACCGCCTTTCTCGCCACGCTCGGGTAGCCCGATCGGTATGTCCACAGCGATGATTTCCGGCGTCGGTAGCAATCCGAGAACCTCGGTGAAACGGGCCACCAGACGCACTTGGGCGGCTGCAGGCTCGTCAAGCGGCCGAGTTACCACAAGCCAACCCGCACGGCATCCATCGACTCCTGCTACAACGGCGCTCATGTGCTGGTCACACCAGCAGTCTCGGCGGCGATCGCGTCTTGGATCGTGTCGACAAGCCTGAGCTCCTCGGCGCCAAGACTGGCTTCGATCACCGTGCGTATGCCCACCGTTGCCCGCGCCAGCGCATCAGCTGTATCCCGGCCTGCCAGCAGATGCCCAAGTAGCAATGCCGCAAAAAGATCACCCGTTCCATGCGGAACCGCATCGTGGTGACGGGTTACGATCCGACTTTGATGCTCCGTTCCGCTTAGACAATTTGCGATTAGACCATCACCGGCCGGTATCGATGTCGCAACGACAAGGCGGCCCTTATGGTCCCTGATCGCAAGGGCCGCGTCGTCTGGTCCTGAAACCTCTGTATCGGTAAGCCAAGATAGCTCGAAGCGATTGGGCGTCATGATATCGGCGATCGGCAGCAGTTCCTCGCAGACTGCATCGGCAAGCGCTTTTGAGACGTAGAGTCCTTCAGGATCGTCGCCAAGAACCGGATCGCAAAGATATCGCAGTTCCGGCGTTGTCACGCGCAGCAGGTCGATCTCTTCTGCAATGATCGCAACGTGATCGGTGCTGGGTAGATATCCCGTGATTACTGCGTCAATTTCGTTCAGCCAGCCGTTGTTTCTCAATCCGTTTAAAATCGCCACCATGTTGTTGGCCGAAACGCCGCAATCCCCAACGTGCGGGTAACCATAGTGGTTCGATAACACGACCGTCGGCACGGCGATGACCTGATGGTGCATCGCCTGCAGTGCTGGCACGACGGCAGCTAGGCCGACATGACCGAAAGCAACGTAAGACGATATCGCAAGAACGCGGCCCATTAGCTGAAATGTCCTTTCCCAGGTCGGCAATTGAGGCCGCCAGTTTACTGGAATTGCAAGACTGCTCGCACAAATCACCCACAGCACAGTTCATGCGTCCTTTGTTGGTTTGCGTTTCCTGCCCCCTCGATTAATGTCGCGCCGCACAAACGCCACCCGACCTGGGACCACGCGCCCAGATCTCCACGAGAGCGAACCCTCACTCAAGAAGGAGCCCCGCATGGATGTCCGCCCACGCCGCAGCGTTCTCTACATGCCCGGTTCGAACGACCGTGCACTCGAAAAGGCTAAAACTATCCCCGCTGATGCCCTGATCCTCGATCTGGAAGACGCGGTCGCGCCCGATGCCAAGACGGAAGCGCGCGAAAAGGTCTGTGCGGCAGTAAAGGCGGGGGGATACGGCAAACGCGAACTCATCATTCGCGTCAATGCGTTGGAAACCCCATGGGGCGCCGATGATCTAAAAGCCGCATCCCAAGCAGGGCCAGACGCGATTCTCGTTCCCAAGGTCGGTCGGCCCGGCGACATCATCTCGGCCGCCAAGGTAGTTACCGCCGCAGATGCGCCCGATAAGACGATGCTCTGGGCCATGATGGAAACACCAATGTCGATCCTCAACGTCCGCGAGATCGCCATGGCCGGCATCGAGCGTGAGCATCGCCTGACCTGCCTCGTCATGGGCACCAACGATCTCATCAAGGAGTCCCACGCCCGGGCCTACGAAGACCGGTTTGCGGTCGTACCCTGGCTTTCCATGACGATCGTCGCCGCCCGCGCTTACGGCCTTGACGTTTTGGATGGCGTCTACAACGAGTTCCGCGACATGGAAGGCCTACGCCGCGAGTGCGAGCACGGTCGCACACTCGGCATGGACGGCAAAACGCTGATCCACCCCGCCCAGGTTGAAATCACAAACGAGATTTTCTCGCCCTCCGAAGACGAAGTGACGTGGTCGCGTAAAATCATTGCGGCATTTAAGCAGCCGGAGAATGCGGCAAGGGGCGTTATTACGGTTGATGGCAAGATGGTCGAACGGCTCCACTTGCAGATGTCTGAAAGAACGGTGGCGATTGCTGAGGCGATCGTGGATATGAGCACCTGAGAAGGCAACAAGAGCGCGACCAACAAGGGGGAAGAAGAGAACGGTCATGGCTGTCACAAAAACCAATCCGGGCAACTTTTTTGAGGATTTTTTACCCGGTCAGATCATCCGCCACGCCACGCCGCGTACGGTTACCCGAGGCGACGCCGCCCTCTACATGGGCCTCTTCGGTCCACGCTTCGCCGTCCAGTCCTCTGCCGCCTTTGCCCGCGCTATTGGATATCCGGACAGCCCGCTCGACGACATGTTGGTATTCCACACCGTATTCGGCAAAACAGTTCCCGATGTGTCGCTCAACGCCGTCGCCAATCTCGGGTACGCCTCTTGCCGATTCCTGCAGCCGGTCTTTCCCGGCACCACCCTTTCGACGGTGTCCGAAGTCATTGGGGTCAAGCAAAACTCCAACGGCAAGACCGGCACGGTTTACGTCCGCTCGACGGGATACTGCGAGAGCGGCGAAAAAGTCCTCGAGTACACCCGCTGGGTGATGGTGCGAAAACGCGATCCCGATGCGCCCGTTCCAGAGCCGCTTGTACCCGAGCTTTCCGACCGGGTTGCGCCAGAAGAGCTGGCCACCGCCGTACCCAGCATCGACGTCTCCAAGTACGACTACGACCTAGCTGGCAGCCCCCACCGTTGGGGCGACTATGAGACCGGTGAAAAAATCGACCACGTTGATGGTATGACCGTTGAAGAGGCCGAGCACCAGATCGCCACGCGTTTGTTCCAGAATACCGCCAAGGTGCATTTCAATCAGCACACCGAAGCCCAGGGTCGCTTCGGTCGCCGCCTGATTTACGGTGGTGTTGTCATTTCGGTTGCTCGGGCACTGTCCTTTAACGGTCTGGCCAATGCCTTCCATATCGCGGCCATTAATGGAGGTCGGCACGTCGCCCCTCTGTTTGCCGGCGACACCGTCTATGCCTGGTCGGAGGTGCTGGAGCGCGCCGAGCTCCCTGGCCGCAATGACGTTGGCGCATTACGCGTCCGCCTCATTGCCACCAAGGATCTCGCTTGCGCGGCCCATCCGCTGAAAGAGCCCGACGGCAAGTATCAGGAAAACGTGATCCTCGATCTCGACCTGTGGCTTATCCTGCCGCGCTGAGATGGTTTGCGAGGCCTGGCTGATCGAATAAACCACTCGACCCTTATTGCGCACACCTCATAAATCTATACACAGACGGTCCATCTGCGACTTAATGGCATGATGAGAGATCAATACTGTGACCAGCCTGACAGCGATCATAGGTGCTGGGTTGTCGGGCGTTCGAGAATTGCGACGCGCCGGCCACTACGTTGATATCTTCGAAGCCAACAGCAGCGTCGGTGGCCGCATATCGACGATGCGTGTCGGCGTCCTGCCATATGATCATGGCGCTCAATACATCACCGGTCACTCCAGCATTTTCAGGGGCTTCATCACTGAACTTGTTCAGTCTGGTTACGCCGCCCGTTGGAAACCCGGCCAGTCGGCGGCGCAGGGCAACAGGACAGCGGCGATCGCCAACAAGTCTGTTGGAATTCCAGTGATTTCGCCCGTGCGTCCGTTGGCGCAGGGCGTAAGGATCTACACGAGCCGGGTCGTTCATACATTGTAGAAGTCACAACAAGGTTGGCGAATTTGGTTCAACGACCGGACATCTATTGAGCCTTTTTCTGCGGTCGCCATCTGTGTCCTGGCGCCCCAGGCAAAGCTCTTTCTGTGCCCATTCGACGAAATAGCCGGCCAATTAGCCTGTGTTCGCATGTCCCCTTGCTGGTCGCTAATGGTGCGCCTCGACGAGTGGGTCCTCCTAGAAAGGATATTTATTTTGACCTATCGGAGTTGATCCATTGGTTTGCGCGCAACAATGCGAAACCCGGGCCAACCGCTCGCGGCGAAACGATTGTCGTACATGCCTCCCCATCCTGGAGCCGCGAGGTCGAGGATGCCGATCTTGAGTTTGTGGCCGACGAAATTTGGGGCGAGGTTAGCCATATCCTGAGCGTGCCGTCGATGCGGCCGACACGACTGACTGCTCATCTTTGGTGCGACGGTCTTGTCGAAGAGGCGCTGGGCGTGAGCTATGTCTATTCCAGCGAGGACCGGGTTGGTTTTACCGGTGATTGATGCGTGGGCCGGATCGCGGAGCATGCTTTTGAAAGCGGTGAGGGCGTCGGTCACGCAATCAATTGTTCCCTCGATAGATCAGGCTGCCTGTTGCCAGGGCCTGTCTGGTAGTGAAACCATCACCCCTGAACTGGCATTGGCCACACCAGGCAGCGGTCTTCGCTTTGCCATTAGGTGCATTGCCGCAACGCAACAAGCGCGCTAAACAGCAAAACCAATACAACGGTCAAGCTGGCAACGAATTTGGAGGTGCGAATGTCCGACGCGAGAACGGCGCAAGGTACCGATAACCGACCACTTTCGCCGCATCTCCAGATCTACCGTCCCTTGATCAACATGGTCATGTCGATCCTGCATAGGATGACCGGCGCGGCGCTTTACCTCGGCTCGCTGCTGTTGGCTTGGTGGCTGGTGGCGGCATCCATCGGCCCCGAATACTTCGCCTTCGTCAACGGCATATTCGGCAGCCTACTTGGCAAGATAGTTCTGTTTGGTTTCACCTGGTCCCTCCTACATCACATGATGGGAGGTATCCGCCACTTCATCTGGGATACGGGTCGAGGTTTAGACATCCAAAGCGTCAAGACGCTTTCAAAAATGTCAGGAATCATTTCCGTCGCCGCGACGCTGCTCATCTGGGGCGCCGTTCTGTTGACTGGCTAACCAAGCTGCATTTCCTGTTCGGGACGGAGCAATTTCGATGAACATGCGCACACCGCTCAAAAACGTTCGGCATCTCGGCTCCGCCAAGGAAGGCGCCGACCATTTCTGGATGCAGCGCGTCACCGCGGTAGCCAATCTAGTACTCGGCCTTTTCCTCGTCTGGCTCATCGCCAGTCTGGCGGGCGCCGACTACGCAACGGTCAAGTCAACCCTGGCCAATCCGATCGTGGCATTGCTATTGGCGATGCTGATCGTATCGGCGACGATCCATATGCGGCTCGGGATGCAGGTCATCATCGAGGACTACATCACCCGTGAAAGCACGAAAATCGTCCTACTGCTGCTCAACAATTTCTTTGCGATCCTCGTCGCGTCGGCAAGCGTATGGGCAATTCTGAAGCTTAGCTTCGCCTGAGGAACAAACCTCACCAGGACGGCAAACGGTAAGAGGCAATGGCATGGCTGCAACGAATGGCAAAGCCTACACGATCATCGATCATACCTATGACGTGGTGGTGGTGGGCGCTGGGGGTGCGGGCTTGCGCGCTACGCTGGGTTGCGCGGAAGCCGGGCTTAAGACAGCCTGCGTGACAAAGGTCTTTCCAACCCGCTCCCATACTGTAGCTGCGCAGGGCGGTGTCGCCGCCTCACTTGGAAACATGGGTCCCGACAATTGGCGCTGGCACATGTACGACACCGTCAAGGGTTCCGACTGGCTCGGCGATCAGGACTCAATTGAATATCTTTGCCGCCATGCTCCCGCCGCGGTTTACGAAATGGAGCATTACGGCGTTCCGTTCTCGCGCACGGAGGACGGCCGCATCTATCAGCGCCCGTTCGGTGGGATGACAACAGAGTTCGGCGAAGGTCCTCCCGCCCAGCGGACCTGCGCGGCAGCCGACCGCACCGGCCACGCCATGCTTCACACGCTTTACGGCCAGTCACTCCGGCACTCGGCGGAATTCTTCGTAGAATACTTCGCGCTCGATTTGATGATGGATGCCGATGGTGCCTGTCGCGGCGTTGTCGCCATGTCGCTCGAGGACGGGGGCATCCACCGCTTCCGCGCCAGGAAGACAATTCTCGCTACCGGCGGTTATGGCCGTGCCTATTTTTCCTGCACCTCGGCACACACCTGTACAGGCGACGGTAACGCCATGGTGCTGCGCGCCGGCCTGCCCCTACAGGACATGGAGTTCGTGCAGTTCCATCCGACCGGTATCTATGGTGCCGGCGTTCTGATCACCGAAGGCGCTCGCGGTGAAGGAGGATATCTGACCAACTCCGAAGGTGAGCGCTTCATGGAGCGCTATGCTCCCTCGGCCAAGGACCTCGCATCCCGCGACGTCGTTTCCCGCTCGATGACCATGGAAATCCGCGACGGTCGCGGTGTCGGGGCCCACGGCGATCACATCTTCCTGCATCTCGACCACCTCGATCCCGATATCTTGGCGGAGCGTCTTCCGGGCATTACGGAGAGCGCGAAAGTTTTCGCCGGCGTCGATTTGCGCCGCGATCAGATCCCCGTGATTCCGACGGTCCACTACAACATGGGCGGCATACCAACGAACTACCACGGCGAAGTTCTCACCCTGAAGAACGGCAATCCCGACCATGTCGTGCCGGGTCTTATGGCCATCGGCGAAGCAGCCTGCGTTTCCGTCCACGGCGCCAATCGACTAGGCTCCAATTCACTGATCGATCTTGTCGTCTTCGGCCGCGCCGCCGGACTCCGCTGTGCCGATGTGGTCGAGTCTGGCAGCCAACCCGACCTGCCGCCCGAGACCTATGAGCCGGCGCTCGCTCGCCTCGACCGCTTCCGCTTCGCCTCTGGCGGCACGCCGACCTCTGAATTGCGTCTCAAGATGCAAAGGGTGATGCAATCGAACTGCGCCGTCTTCCGCGATGGTCCCGTGCTTGAAGAAGGCGTCAAACTGATCGATGAAATCTGGCATGGTTCGGAGGATATCCGTGTCTCCGACCGGTCCCTGGTGTGGAACTCTGATCTCATCGAAACGCTCGAGTACGACAATCTCGTCGCGCAGGCGGCCGTCACCGTCACCGGCGGCGCAAATCGCACCGAAAGCCGTGGAGCGCACGCCCGCGAGGATTATCCCAACCGCGACGATGCTGAGTGGATGAAGCACACGCTGGCTTGGGCCGACTACGCCAAGAGGAAGATCAGCATCGACTACCGCCCGGTACACGCCTACACGCTGACAAACGAGATGAATTACATCGAGCCCAAAGCCCGGGTCTATTGACCGGTTCAGCTGATCCGTTTCTCTCGCGGCGCTGTTAATTGCCACCTGATGGGCCTTCGGCCCCGCGAACTGTTGACAAGCACGGCAGATAGCTTCCGGCACTCGACATGGTCTTGCAGCTGACACAGACTCCGGGCATTCAAGCGCCTCGTCCTGCTCGTGTGCTTCATGCGGGGCTAAAGTTGCCTGCACCCTGCACGGCCTCCAGGATCGATCGTGAAAAAAAGCGTATCCAAAAAGGCGAAACCGACCGCCTCCAACAGCGCAGCTGCTGAAGCAACCCGCAACGCGCCCGACCCATTTGCCGCTGTTTTGCCCGCCCTTGCCGCCTTGGGGGCCATCGCCTCCATCGCGTCGATCAACTGGTCGGCGGAGGAAAAATCCTCTGAGCGCCCAAAGTCGCGGCGTAAGGCTGATTCCGCGCTGCGCGATCTTGAGACCTGCTGCATGGGGCTGGTTGAGATCTTCCGCCGCTTCCATCGCCATCCTAGGCTGTTTGGCGGTGAGGGCGCTGCCACCGGCACTCCTTTGAAGTTCGGTGTGCACGGAACCCGCGTTAGCGCCGACACGGCACGCCAATACCAGCAGATCATTAACGACGTTGCGTCCATGCTGGTTTTAGCTTCGCAGAACGCCTTCGACGTCATGTCGGCGGTCGAGGACGGGGAAATTGATGCTCCAGAGGAAGTCTTTTACGGCTTTGGCGAGTGCCAGGAAGCCTTGAACGAACTCATCCAGCAGCGCGCAACGCTCAAAGCCAGCGTTGAAAAGGGTTTTCAAGTTGCCAGCAGGCTTGGTCGTCTCGTTGCCGAATTGAAAAAACACCGCGTCGAATAAGCGGTATCTCGGCGCTTAAAGCAGCTGACATATCGCGGAAAATTGCGTCGATCCGCGAGAGCCCCGCCCATCGTAACGTTGACAGTGCGTCGATCACCCCGCATGTCAATCGTATAGTATTTGCGCTGCAAAAGAGAGCTCGTCCCCATGGTCCAGCTGACCCTTCCCAAGAATTCACAAATCACCCAAGGCAAGACTTGGAATCAACGCGGCAGCAAAGGGCGCTGGAAGCAGTTCTCGATCTACCGTTGGTCTCCCGACACAGGTGAGAATCCGCATATCGACAACTATTGGATAAACACCGACGAGTGCGGTCCGATGGTTCTCGACGCGCTCATCAAGATCAAGAATGAAATCGATCAGACCTTAACCTTCCGCCGCTCCTGCCGAGAGGGCATCTGCGGTTCTTGTTCCATGAACATCGATGGAACCAATACACTCGCTTGCCTGAAGGCGATCGATGACGTTTCCGGTACCGTTAAGGTCTACCCGCTACCACACATGACGGTCATAAAAGACTTGGTCCCGGACATGAGTCATTTCTACGCTCAGCATCGTTCAATTGAGCCCTGGCTTAAAACAGATACGCCAACCCCGCCCATCGAGTGGAAGCAGTCTCGAGAAGACCGCGAGCAGCTTAACGGACTCTATGAGTGCATCCTGTGTGCCTGCTGCTCCACATCCTGTCCAAGCTATTGGTGGAACTCTGACCGCTATCTCGGTCCGGCGATCTTGTTGCAGGCCTATCGTTGGATCAATGACAGCCGCGACGAAGCGACGGGGCAACGCCTTGACGATCTTGAGGACCCATTCCGGCTTTACCGCTGCCACACGATCCTCAATTGCACCCGCGCCTGTCCCAAGGGTTTGAATCCCGCAAAGGCGATTGCCGAGCTGAAAAAGCTTATGGTTGAACGCCGCGTTTGATGGCAAACCGCAGTTGACTGCCGGTTTAGGCGACGGGCTTGGACGAATGAGCCGCAAATAAAACAAAGGACCGGGCAAGCTCAAAAGCTCGTCCGATCCTTTAGGGGGATTTTTGAGCCCTCCGCGTGAAACGCTTACGTACCTATGCGGATTGGGCGATGTCTTCTGGACCGCTTGTTTATTGAGTTGATGGTTGGCGCTGAAGCTCGATTTGGGCTTTCAGACCTGATAAGCGACCCTGTATAGACTGCTCTTCTGGGCATCGCCGACGAATGGCGAAAACCCGTTTTCTGGCTACGCTTAAACGATTGCTAGTTACTTTGCCTTGCGAGCAGTCGTCTTGCGGACGGTCTTCTTCGCGGCAGGCTTTTTAGCAGCAGGCTTCTTGGCGATAGCCTTCTTAGCTACAGCTTTTTTAGCGACGGGCTTTTTGGCGACGGCCTTCTTAGCGACAGGCTTTTTAGCAGCAGCCTTCCTCGCGACTGGCTTCTTTGCAGCAGCCTTCTTCGCGACTGGCTTCTTAGCAGCAAGTTTCTTCGCAGCTGGCTTCTTCGCAACGGGTTTCTTTGCTGCGCGGCCCGGTGCTTTCGAACGAGCGGAAGCGGATGCCGTGGTCTTGGTTGTCTTGCGGGCGGCCGGCTTCTTAGCAGCAGCTCTCTTTGCGGGAGCAGCAGTCTTAGCAGCGGGTTTTGCAGCAGCAGCGGCGGCGGTTTTCGCCGGAGCTTTTGCCTTCCGCGGCTTAGTGGTTTTAGCAGTGCTTTTCTTCGTCTTGGTGGTTGCCATTGTCTTCATCTCCAATTTTTCCAGGGGGTGTTTGTGCGAATCACGTTCTACCCAAAAAAACTTTGAACAATTTGAAGGAGTTTGTTGACATAAAAAAAGAATTGGCAGGTGAAAAAGATTGGAGTGCCCTCAATTCTGTTGCAGTAAAGACTCAATTTTGAGTGTTTAGAGATGGGTAAGCGTTCGCGCCAACATTGGAATTGAATCTGGCAATGCGCAGCTGCGACGTCGTTACGTTTCATTTTTGTTGCAGCGGACTCAAAAATAGCGATGCACTGAAGTGCAAATTTTGGAGTCGCATTTGTCGATAACGTTTCCGATGTTTTCGAGCGAACGAATGCCCGAAGGCGAAACGGCAAAACAAAAAAGCGCGGCGAATAGATACTGACGCATCTAATCCGCCGCGCTCTGTTTGCGCGATACTTTATAAGCCGCACTCGGGGATCTAATAGGAGTGGTTGCCACTCCGTTTTTGTCGCCAAGTGTCGTGTGCAGTTCAGGCCGCTTTTTTTGTGCGCTCCCGACTTACGTCCAGGACCGCCAGCAGATAACCTACGCGGTCGTCCATCGCTTCTGCGAGGATGGAGAAGTAGTTCGGATCGATTGGAACAATTTCACCAATGACTTCGCCGTATTCAAAGCGAAGGTCGGCTTCATGCTTGCGTGCGATGGCTTGCATCTTTCGGTTTTCTGCAAGGCAGCTCATATAGAGATGATTGACGCTTCTGTTTCGCCCCGCGCGAATAACGCGTCCCATCAACTCCGTTCCTATTCCCTTTTCTTGATAGCCGGGCTCGACGGAGAAAGCCGCTTCGGCTTCCTGCCCCCATGTGTCGCCAAGCTTTTTCAATTCGGCAACCGCTCGCACTTCGCCGCCTTCAAGATAGCCATAAACGATGGCGCCCATTTCATTCATGCGGCCAGCGTAGTCATCTATGAAGTTGTCTGAGACGGCGTGGGCAAAGCGCATACGCCGGCTGTCCTTGTCGAGTCTCAGCAGGTGGTCGCGGAACTTATCGCTTTCCGACGGCCAAAGCTTTCGAATTGTGCCTCCCCAGAACGGTTGCTCGCTCATGAACTTCACCTCTGCTCTGGATTTCGATTGACGTTAAGTGACGTGGAAACCGGCTCCGTGTTTTATCGAGGATGCTGCGGTTCGCTTGTGTCCGCTTATGTGGACATGATGTTGCTACGCACAATACACCGGAGTCGTTGGCGAGAACTTGAACGAAATTGACGCTGTGGATGTGGCAGGCAGATACCTACCAAAGTCGATACGGTTTGGGGTGCAAACATAGGACACTGATATGGAGACGTTTTTCGCTTTGGATTAGCCACCCCCGCTGTCCGCAGGGCGCTCGAAGCTGCGCGGTTTTTGCATGGGAGCAATGCGGTGACGTCTGCGCAGATGCGACATGGTGCATGGTGAAACGGGGGTACGCATGGCTTTGAAGGGCGGTAGTGGTCGATCGAAGGTGATGCAGACCTATTTGGCGAAGGTCGCATCAGGCGAAATCGAGCCGAACGTCGAGCAAGCCGAGATTGTCACCCATCTCGACAACGTCGCCGCGCGCCTCACCGAGTACCGGCCGGCATCTTCTCGCCTGTTTGTTTTCTTTAAAAGAAAACCTGTTCCGCCTCCGCGCGGTCTCTATATTCACGGCGGCGTCGGTCGCGGCAAGACCATGCTGATGGACCTGTTCCACGCCGAGGTCGATTTCGCCCCCAAGGTGCGTCATCACTTCCATGAGTTCATGGCGGAGGTTCACGACCGCATCGGCCGCGCTCGCAAGGCGGTTCCCGGAGATCCGATCCCGATTGTCGCGGCAGAAATCGCACAGACAGCGAAGCTACTTTGCTTCGACGAAATGCACGTCACCGATATCGCCGACGCTATGATTCTCGGACGGCTCTTCGCCGTGCTCTTCAAGCAGGGTGTTGCGGTCGTTGCAACATCCAACGCTCACCCCAGCGAACTTTACCGCAACGGGCTCAACCGACAGCTGTTTCTACCCTTCATCGATCTCATTGAAGACTATATGGACGTCGTTGAACTGGCCTCCGGCAAAGACTTCCGACTTGAGAAGCTGGCCGGCTACCCACTCTACTTCTCGCCAGCCGATGCAGCGGCCAAGAGGGAACTCGACGACCACTGGACACGGCTTACTGGCCATGCGGCAAAACCGCTGCCAATGTCACTCGAAGTCTTGGGCCGGCATGTCTACGTCCCGATGGCGACCAGGGGAGTAGCGCGTTTCGGATTCGATGACTTGTGTGCCCGTCCGCTGGGCCCGCGCGACTACCTTCACGTGGCGCACGCCTTTCATACCGTGCTGATTGATGAAATCCCGGTTTTGACTCCGGCCAAACGAAACGAGGCGCGCCGCTTCATCAACCTTGTTGATGCGCTCTACGATAATAAGGTCGGTCTAATCGCGTCAGCACAAAGCGAGCCCGACTTACTTTACGTGGCCGGTGACGGCTCAGAGCTTTTCGAACGCACGGCTTCCAGACTGATTGAAATGCGGTCGCAAGACTATTTGGAATCGCGTACCGAGCGCACCGGTGGCCTAGATCCACTAGCGCGGATGTGAGATTAAACGCCCCGATCACCCCACCACTTTCGTTTCATCGCCCCTCGGCTTGCTTGAACGCGCCCATTTTTCGGTCTAGCAAAGCTTAATCCGTGCCGCTTCCTATGCGCAGACGGCCCGCTTTCGCTTCTCCGGGACCCGATGCCACCGTCGTTAGCGGCAAAATCGTCTCAATCCTTATGCTTCAAGGAGATCTCCGCATGGCGCGAACCAAGATCGCATTGATCGGTGCCGGTATGATCGGTGGCACGCTCGCCCACCTCGCCGGCTTGAAGGAACTCGGCGACGTTGTTCTCTTTGACATTGCGGAGGGCATGCCAGACGGTAAGGCGCTCGATATTGCGCAGTCCGGTGCCGTCGACAGCTTTGACTGTCAGATGAGTGGCACTAACACTTATGCCGACATCGAGGGGGCCAACGTCTGCATCGTCACCGCTGGTATACCGCGCAAGCCGGGTATGAGCCGAGACGATCTCGTCGAAATCAACCTCAAGGTGATGCAGCAGGTCGGAGCCGGTATCAAGAAATACGCTCCCGACGCACTCGTCATCTGCATTACCAATCCGCTCGACGCCATGGTCTGGGCGCTGCAGAAGGCGTCCGGCCTGCCGCGCAACAAGGTCATCGGCATGGCCGGCGTTTTGGATACCGCCCGCTTCCGCCACTTCCTTGCGTCCGAGCTGCAGGTCTCGGTTGAAGACGTCTCGGCCTTTGTACTTGGCGGTCACGGCGACGATATGGTGCCACTGATCCGTTATTCGACGGTCGCCGGTATTCCACTTCCCGACCTGGTCCGCATGGGCTGGATCAAACAGGAGCGGCTCGATGCCATCGTCGAACGCACGCGCAAGGGCGGTGGCGAGATCGTCGCCCTTCTCAAGAGCGGCTCCGCTTATTACGCGCCGGCCGCATCGGCCATCGAGATGGCCGACAGCTACCTCAAGGATAAAAAGCGGGTGCTGCCCTGCGCCGCCTATCTCAACGGAGAGTATGGCGTGAAGGGGCTCTATGTTGGCGTGCCATGCGTAATCGGCGCCAATGGTGCGGAGCGTGTTGTCGAGATCGATCTCAATGGTTCCGAGCGGGCCATGTTGATGAAGTCCGTAGAGTCGGTGAAATCTTTGGTCGACTCCTGCAATCGGATCGCCCCAAACCTGGGCGAGTAGACAAGCGATCGTGGCGCGCGTCGAGTGCGCCGTTTTCTTATGGCTGAGGCTCACCCCAACAGCTAGACGAGAGCAGTCCACGCTTGGAGCACTGTATGCCAAGAGTGGGCTGCGGGCCGGGGTGACTGGGTCGACGCATTTCTGAAGGTTGCGGCTGGATTACCGACACAAATGGATCTGGCATCGAGACAACGGTGAGAAGACGATGAACATTCACGAATATCAGGCTAAGCAGGTTTTGAAGAGCTATGGCGCGCCGGTCGCCGAAGGAGCTCCGGTATTGACGGCCGGCGATATCGAGCAGGCGGTGAACGCCCTCCCTGGCCCGGTCTACGTTGTAAAAAGCCAAATCCACGCTGGTGGCCGCGGCAAAGGTAAGTTTAAGGAGCTCGGCCCCGACGCCAAGGGCGGTGTCCGCGTCAGTTTCTCCGCCGAAGAAGCGATCGCCCACGCCAAGGAAATGTTCGGCAACACCCTCGTCACCAAGCAAACCGGTCCCGCCGGCAAACAGGTCAACCGCCTATATATTGAGGACGGCGCCGATATCGACCAAGAACTCTATCTATCGATCCTGATCGACCGCACCGTCGGCCAGCCTGCTTTCGTCGTCTCCACCGAAGGCGGCATGGACATCGAAGCGGTCGCCGAAGAGACACCCGAGAAGATCGTCACCGTCGCCATCGATCCGGCCAGTGGCGTAACGGACGCCGACGTTGAGATGTTGTGCAAAGCGCTGCAGCTCGGCGGATCCGCCAGCGCCGACGGCGCTGAACTGTTCCCCATTCTCTATAAGGCGTTCACCGAAAAGGACATGGCGCTGCTCGAGATAAACCCGCTGATCGTCATGAAGGACGGCCACCTTCGTGTCCTCGACGCCAAGGTCTCCTTCGACAATAACGCCCTTTTCCGCCAACCCGACATTGTCGATCTGCGCGACATCACGGAAGAAGATGAAAAAGAGATCGAAGCTTCCAAACACGACCTCGCCTACGTTGCCCTCGATGGCAACATCGGCTGCATGGTCAACGGCGCCGGTCTCGCCATGTCGACCATGGACATCATCAAGCTCTACGGTGAAGAGCCCGCCAACTTCCTCGACGTCGGCGGCGGCGCCTCCAAGGAAAAGGTGACGGCCGCCTTCAAGATCATCACCGCCGATCCCAACGTGAAGGGCATACTCGTCAATATCTTCGGCGGCATTATGCGCTGCGACACCATCGGTGAAGGTGTTGTTGCGGCCGTCAAGGAAGTCGGCCTCCAGGTTCCGCTCGTCGTCCGCCTCGAAGGTACCAACGTCGAACTCGGTAAGAAAATCATCAACGAATCGGGCCTCAACGTCATCGCCGCCGACGACCTCGACGATGCCGCCCAGAAGATCGTCGCTGCTATCAAGGGGGCCTAAGAAAGCATGTCCATACTCGTCAACAAAGACACCAAGGTCCTTGTCCAAGGCCTCACCGGCAAGACCGGCACTTTCCACACCGAGCAGGCGCTCGCCTATCACGGCACGCAGATGGTCGGCGGTATCCACCCCAAGAAGGGCGGCGCAACCTGGGAAGGCTCCGCCGGCCATAAGTTGCCGATCTTCGCCACCGTCAAGGAAGGTAAGGAGGCCACCGGCGCCAACGCCTCCGTTGTCTATGTACCGCCCGCCGGTGCGGCCGCCGCGATCATCGAAGCTATCGACGCCGAGATCGCGCTCATCGTCTGCATCACCGAGGGCGTGCCCGTTATGGACATGGTCAAGGTGAAGGCCCGTCTCGATGACGCAAACTCGCGCCTCATCGGACCCAACTGCCCAGGCGTCCTGACTCCGAACGAGTGCAAGATTGGCATCATGCCGGGCTCGATTTTCAAGAAGGGCTCGGTCGGCATCCTCTCGCGCTCCGGCACGCTCACGTATGAGGCGGTGTTCCAGACCACCAACGAAGGCCTCGGCCAGTCGACGGCGGTCGGCATTGGCGGTGACCCCGTCAAGGGCACCGAGTTCATCGACATGCTCGATTTGTTCCTCGACGACCCGGAAACAGAATCGATCATCATGATTGGTGAGATCGGTGGCTCGGCTGAAGAAGACGCTGCCGCCTGGCTCACCGAGCAGGCCGCCAAGGGACGTAAGAAACCGATGGCTGGCTTCATCGCCGGACGTACAGCACCTCCAGGCCGCACCATGGGCCACGCCGGTGCCGTTATCTCCGGCGGCAAGGGCGGAGCCGATTCCAAGATTGCAGCGATGGAAGCCGCCGGCATCCGTGTCTCACCCTCACCCGCCCGCCTCGGCAAAACCCTGGCCGAGGTTCTGAAGGGCTGAGTGCCGAGCTCCTGGAATGACGGAGAATGGCGCGGAGGCCTCGGCTCCGCGCCATACTTGTTGAGCGTCATTCCAATAGCGCGATCGCCATCATCGCGAGCCCGGCGGCGCCGACACCCCAGATCAGCGACCTGACACCGACAATACCCGACATATACGCGGGAAGATAAGCTACCCTGGCCCCTAAGAATGTTAGCGCTGCGGTCATGGCGAGGCCCTGGTCCTTACCCGAAACGATCGCTAGTAACGCCAGCGGTACGAATACGAACATCGCTTCCATCATGTTACGCAGGGCCCGCTGCGCGCGCCCCGCCATGGCAGGCATCGGTGGCGGGGCATCGCACGGACCAAGCGCGACAGCGGAACGGAAAGCAAGCGAGCCATCCTCACCCAGGTACTGGATTGCCGGGGGAAGATAAGGTCTGAACAATAAAAAGCACTAGCACGGCGGTCACCACTTCGATCATGTTTGGGGTCCTCTAAGTTGCGATCGATGATGACATCGGCATCTAGGGTGTGCCGGACACTCCAACAATTACCTTCCAGGTAATTGCGCCCGCACCGACAAAGGCTGTGATAGAGCCATGACCACGCCGACATAGACGACGTTCGGGGAGTGCCTGCGCGATTGGCGGGGCCGTCGCGGAATGAGCCAGCTGCATCTCGCCCTCGCCGCCAACGTCTCGCAAAGACATATCTCTTTCTTGGAATCCGGACGCGCGCAGCCGAGCCGCCCGATGGTTCTTGTTTTGGCCGACGCCATGAGCATGCCGCTTGCTGAACGCAACAACATACTCAATGCAGCGGGCTTCGCCCCCAGTACCGGAAGAGCTCACTTGACGACACCGCCCTCCGGGATGTTCGCGCGGCGCTTGATCTCATGCTTGATCGGCACATGCCTTACCCTGCAGTGCTAATCTACCGCTATTGGAACCTGCTCGATTCAAACGCCTCCTGCGAGGCGATCTTCGGCTTGAGCGCCGGCCCGGCGCCGATCAACATACTGAAGATGATCTCGGATCATCCGGAGCTGACGGAGAGTTTCGGCAACTGGCCCGAAGTCGCCCATCATCTTCTCACGCGGCTACAGACGGAACTGAACGCCAGCGGTGGGGATCCCAAGCTTGCCGAACTGATGGATGGCCTGAAGGCGGCTCCGGTATTTCAAGCGGCGAACCATGGCATCTGCGCTTCGCATCCCTTCATCCCGACGAAAATCAGGTTCGGCGACAAGGTGTTGTCACTTGTGTCGGCGATCGCGCATTTTGGTCCCGCCACAGACATTACCGTCAGTGATTTGCGGATCGAATTCTCACTTCCCGCCGACGCCGATCTCGCGATCAGGCAGTTGATCGGCAACCTTTGATTGTCCCTTACAGCCTTCTGCCTTGGTATGACGCGCCCCGGCTCGGAGGTTTGATATTCGTCGATGAGCTTGTCACAAAGGCAATGCAATATTGGATTTGCCTTCAACGTCTTAAGCTCCAAATTGCAGGGAGACATACCCATCGGTCGTGAGAGTATGATGCTGCTTTTCCGCAGCCAGATCGCAGCCGTCGAGGCTGAAATCCGCGCCAAGAACGCCGAGATCGCCTCGTTTCGAGCCGCACTGGAGGCTGCTGAGGCCAAGAGCCAGGAACTCCACTATCATAAGGAAAAGCTGGAAGAACAGCACGATAAGTCGGATGACGAACCATGACAGGATTGAGCCGGGCGCCAAACTCGGTCGTTTTCCTCGACAGAGCATTATTCTGCAGGCTGAAGGCGCGGATCCCGACTTTGCCAATGGCTGCGGCTGTTCTGGCCGCCGCCGTCGGGTGAGCCGCGCCGCCACCGCCCTCACCTCTTCGTGATCCGTGCACCGGATCCGCCACTTTCGGTGGGCTTAAACCCTGCGACGAAGTGTACTAAGTATCGAGTGCGTTCGCAGTTGCGAAGGCACTTCGCGAGCTCGCGCGAGGTGCCCGCCTACTGGCACGAAAGCTCTAATCTCTCGGACAGGAACCATTGATGTCCCGCCAAGCGCTCAACCAGTCTTTCCTGCAGACCTCCTTTCTCGATGGCGCTAACGCCGCTTACATCGAGGAAATGCAAGATCAATATGCACGCAATCCCGGCTCCGTGCCGGATCAGTGGCGCCATTTCTTTGAGAGCCTGCAAGAGGGTGCTGGCACGTCCGAGATCGAACCATCCAATCCGTCTTGGGCGGTCCCGCTGACACAACTGGAAACGAACGGTGAATTGGTCGCCGCGCTGACCGGTGATTACGAACAACTGCACAGCGAACTGCACGGTAAGCTCTCCGGGCACGCCTACCAGCATGGCGTTGAGATGTCCCCGGCGGCCTCCTTTCGCGCTATCCAGGACTCAATTCGCGCGTTGATGCTGATCCGCGCTTATCGCGCCATGGGCCATCTGGCCGCCGATCTCGATCCGCTCGGCCTCACCGATCGCTTGATCCACAGAGAGCTGGAGCACGAGACCTACGGCTTCACCGACGCCGACCTCGACCGCCCAATATTTATCGATCGCGTTCTAGGTCTCGAAACCGCCACCATGCGCCAGATCGTCGGCATTCTTCGACGCACCTACTGCCAGCATATCGGCGTTGAATTCACGCACATAACGAACCCGGCGCAAAAGTCCTGGATCCAGGAGCGCATCGAGGGTGAGGAAAAGGAGATCAGTTTCACCGTCGAGGGCAAAAAAGCGATCCTCAATAAACTGATTGAAGCTGAAACGTTCGAAAAGTTCGCCGACGTCAAATACACTGGTACTAAGCGTTTCGGGCTCGACGGCGGCGAAGCAATGGTCCCCGCTTTAGAGCAGATCATCAAACGCGGCGGTCAGCTTGGCGTGAAAGAGATCATTATCGGTATGGCGCACCGCGGCCGCCTCAACGTTCTTGCCAACGTGTTGGCGAAGCCGCACCGTGCCATCTTCAACGAGTTCAAAGGTGGTTCGTTTAAACCCGATGATGTCGAAGGCTCGGGGGATGTGAAATATCACCTTGGAGCCTCTTCCGACCGTATTTTCGACGGCAACAACGTCCACCTTTCGCTGACCGCCAACCCGTCACACCTGGAGATCGTTGATCCTGTCGTTCTTGGTAAAACTCGCGCCAAGCAGGATCAGCACGCCTGCGATCCCGAGGAGCGCAACTGCGTCCTACCGCTATTGATCCACGGCGACGCCGCTTTCGCCGGCCAAGGCGTAGTTGCAGAGTGCTTCGGTCTTTCCGGTCTCAAGGGCCACCGCACTGGTGGTTCAATACATTTTATCATCAACAACCAGATCGGCTTCACCACCAATCCCCGATTCTCGCGCTCCTCGCCCTACTGCACCGATGTCGCCAAGATGGTTGAAGCTCCGATCTTCCACGTCAACGGCGACGATCCAGAATCGGTCGTTCATGTCGCCAAGATTGCTGCCGAATTCCGCCAGAAATTCCAAAAGCCGGTCGTCATCGACATGGTCTGCTATCGCCGGTACGGCCACAATGAGGCCGACGAACCTATGTTCACCCAGCCGCGCATGTACCGGGTGATCAAGAAACATACGCCTGTTGCCACGCGCTACGGCGAACGCCTCGTCGCCGAGCAAATCCTGACTGAGAACCAGGTTGACAAAATGCGCAGCGACTTCCGAGCGCATTTGGAAAGTGAGTTTTCCGCCGCCGACTACTACAAGCCCAACAAGGCCGATTGGCTCGATGGCCGCTGGTCATCGATCGGCTTTGCCGAAGATGAAGCCCGCCGTGGCAACACGGGCGTGGAACTCGATATCCTGCGCGACCTCGGTCGCCGCATCACCAAAGTGCCTGGTGACTTTAATGCCCACAAAACCGTCAAGCGTCTACTTGAACGTCGACATGAAATGATAGAGCGCGGCACGGGCATCGACTGGGCCATGGCCGAGCACCTCGCCTTTGGCACGTTGCTCGCCGAGGGCTTCCCTGTGCGCTTGTCGGGGCAAGACAGTGAACGCGGCACCTTCTCGCAACGCCATTCCGTACTGATCGATCAAGAGACCGAGCGTCGCTTCACACCGCTGCGTCATATCTCGCCCGACCAAGCGCATTACGAAGTCATCAACTCGATGCTCTCGGAAGAAGCCGTGCTTGGCTTCGAATACGGGTACTCTCTAGCCGAGCCCAACGCACTGGTCTTGTGGGAAGCCCAGTTCGGTGATTTTGCTAATGGCGCGCAGGTTCTGTTCGACCAGTTTCTGTCGTCCGGTGAACGCAAATGGCTGCGCATGTCGGGGCTCGTTTGCCTCCTGCCGCACGGTTACGAAGGACAAGGGCCAGAGCACTCCTCGGCACGTCTCGAACGCTTTTTGCAACTGTGTGCGGAAGACAATTGGCAGGTAGCCAACTGCACCACTCCCTCCAACTATTTCCACGCCTTGCGCCGCCAGCTGCATCGTAAGTTCCGCAAGCCGCTGATCTTGATGACGCCGAAGTCGCTGTTGCGCCACAAGCGCGTCGTTTCGAATATTGTTGAAATGGGTCCCGGCAAGACCTTCCATCGGATTCTGTGGGACGACGCTGACCAGAGGCGGCCCCACCCAGCATCGGAATTCCGCCTGAAGCCGGATAACGAAATCCGTCGCGTCGTGATGTGTTCAGGCAAGGTTTACTACGACCTTGCTGACGAACGCGAGAAAGCCGGGATCAACGATGTCTACGTCTTGCGCATCGAGCAGCTGTATCCGTTCCCGGCTCGAACGCTCATTCAGGAATTGAATCGCTTCGTGAATGCGAACGACTTCGTCTGGTGTCAGGAAGAGCCGAAGAACATGGGCTCCTGGACCTTCATCGAACCCAACCTCGAGTGGGTTCTTGATCATATCGGCGCCAACAACACCCGCGCCGCGTACGCGGGACGACCGGCGTCGGCCTCGACCGCCACGGGCCTGTTGAGCCGACACCTCGCCGAGCAGAAGACACTCGCTCAAGAGGCCTTGTCGGTTTGAAGCTGAGATGGATTTCAAGCGGCGAGCACGTCGCCGGGCGGCGCTTCGCGAAGGATAGATTAAGTAAGAGGTTCGATCAAAATGGCCATCGAGATCAAGGTTCCGACGCTGGGTGAATCAGTCACCGAGGCCACCGTTGGGCAATGGTACAAAAAACCCGGTGATGCGATCAAAGCCGACGAGCCCCTCGTCGAGCTGGAAACCGACAAGGTCACTGTTGAAGTCCCGGCCCCAACCGCAGGCGTTCTCGGCGAGATCATCGTCAACGAGGGCGATACGGTCGAAGTCGGAGCAATTCTCGGCTCGCTGAACGAAGGCGAGGGCGCAGCTCCTCCACAACCCACACCGGCGGCGCCATCCTCCAACGGCTCTGGCACCGAAATGCCGCCATCACCATCGGCCCGGAAGGCTCTCGCCGAAGCCGGCATGTCTGCGGCTGAGGTCGATGGCAGTGGTCGCCGAGGACAGGTCTTGAAGCATGACGTGGCAGCGGCGCAAGCTGCACCAGTATCTTCGGCGGCCCCGCCAACCGCTGTTTACGTTCCTGCGGCAAGCGTCCGCGCGCCTGTCCAGAATCTTCGCGTTCCCTCAACCGAGATCGATGCTGCACGCGAAGAGCGGGTACGGATGTCGCGCCTGCGCCAGACCATCGCCCGCCGTCTGAAGGATGCCCAGAATACGGCGGCGATGCTAACGACGTTCAACGACGTGGATATGACCACGGTCATGGAAATGCGCAATCAATACAAGAGCTTGTTCGAAAAACGCCATGGCGTCCGGCTTGGTTTCATGGGTTTCTTCATCAAGGCTTGCATCCAGGCGCTGAGAGAGATTCCAGCAGTCAATGCGGAGATCGACGGCCAGGATCTTATCTATAAGAACTATTATCACATCGGCGTCGCAGTCGGTTCCGAAAAGGGCCTCGTCGTGCCGGTTGTGCGCGACGCGGAGACGATGTCGATCGCGCAGATCGAAGGCACAATCGCCGAATTCGGCAAGCGCGCCCGCTCCGGTCAGCTCACCATCGAGGAAATGCAGGGCGGCACGTTCACGATTTCCAACGGTGGTGTCTACGGTTCACTTCTTTCAACGCCGATCCTAAACGCCCCTCAATCCGGCATCCTCGGCATGCACCGCATCGAGCAGCGCCCGGTTGTCATGAAGGACGGTTCGATCGCCGCCCGTCCGATGATGTATCTGGCGCTGTCCTACGATCACCGCGTCGTTGACGGAAAAGAGGCCGTCACCTTCCTGGTGCGCGTCAAGGAGTGCCTGGAAGATCCACAACGTTTCGTGTTGGATCTCTGAGGCTGCAGAGGGACGTCGCTTGTGGCAATTGAATGAAATCCGCAGAGTAACCGGGCCGACACCAGTGTCGATCATGGTAGCGGCATGGTTGCCTTCGCCGCTTGTGTATTCCACGCAGAGGACACCAGAAGATCAGGAGCCCCGTCCGCTTCGCCGACTGCCCCACCCTCCGTCCGCAACCTGTAATACGAAGTCGTTATTGAGACTCGGCTGTTTCCAGGTCTTCTTGGAGCATGTGTCACGGGGTGAATCGATGCAGGCGGTTCGTGGTTGCCGTTCGATCACAGCAATCCTGCACTAGAATCCGCGCGCCACGATCCAGCAGCCGCGCCATTCGACAAAGAAGGAAATGCAAAAATGGCAGGACCATACGATCTCGTTGTCATCGGCACCGGCCCAGGTGGTTACGTCTGCGCCATTCGCGCCAGCCAGCTCGGAATGAAGGTCGCCGTCGTCGAAAAGCGCGCGACCCACGGCGGCACCTGTCTCAACATCGGTTGCATCCCTTCGAAAGCCTTGCTGCATGCCTCCGAACTGTTCGAGGAAGCCGGCCATTGTTTCGCCGGTATGGGCATCGGAGTAGTGCCCGAATTGAACTTGGAAAAAATGCTGGCCTTCAAGGCCGAAGGCGTAAAGGGCAATGTCGACGGCGTCGCCTTTCTTATGAAGAAGAACAAGGTCGACACCTACCAGGGCGTCGGTCGCATCTCCGCTGTCGGCAAAGTTAAAGTCACGCCGGAAAATGGCGGTGAGATGACCGATCTTGATACAAAGGCTATCGTCATTGCGACGGGCTCCGATATTGCCCGCCTGCCAGGTATCGACATCGATGAAAAGCAAGTCGTCTCATCAACAGGCGCGCTCGAGCTGGAAAAGGTTCCGAAGAAACTGCTGATCGTCGGCGCTGGCGTCATCGGCCTGGAACTCGGTTCGGTGTGGCGGCGCCTGGGGGCGGAGGTTCACGTGGTGGAATTCTTCGACCGGATCATCCCGGGCATGGACCTTGATGTAGCTAAGCAGTTCCAGAAGATCTTGACCAAGCAGGGCATGACCTTTCAGCTCGGTTCCAAGGTAACGGGTCTCAAGACTGGCGCGTCCGGCTGCACCGTGACCGTCGAGCCCGCCGCTGGCGGCGAAGCCGAGGAAATGTCGGCCGACGTAGTCCTCGTCGCGATCGGGCGGGTTCCATACACAGAAGGTCTAGGCCTTGAGGATATCGGCGTCGCCATCGACAACCGCCGCCGCATCATTGTTGATCCGCACTTCGAAACCAATGTCCCCGGCATCTACGCCATCGGTGATGTCATTGCCGGCCCGATGTTGGCCCATAAGGCGGAAGATGAAGGCATCGCCATCGCCGAGCTGCTGTCTGGTCAGGCCGGCCACGTCAACTACAATGTCATCCCCAATGTGATTTACACCGCACCAGAGGTGGCCTCCGTCGGCAAGACCGAGGAAGAGTTAAAAGAAGCCGGCATTGCCTATAAGACGGGCAAGTTCCCGTTCATGGCAAATGGCCGGGCTAAGGTAAATCGCACCACGGACGGCTTTGTCAAAGTCCTGGCCGATGCGCAAACCGACCGTATCCTCGGCGTTCATATGGTCGGTCCACACGTTGGTGAACTGATCGCCGAAGCCGCCGTGATCATGGAGTTCGGCGGTTCCTCGGAAGACCTCGCGCGCACCTGCCACGCCCACCCGACGCTAACCGAGGCCGTGAAAGAAGCCGCGTTGGCCGTCGAAAAACGCGCGATACATATGTGATCTGGGAGCCCGCCCACGACCTCATCGTTGTCTTCGTCTAGTTCCCGCGTTCCTCAAGTTGCGGGACCGCCGACCTTTTTTTTTTATCCGCTGGTCGCCTTCCCGGTAACCGCCGTAGTGGCTAGTGAGAAAATCAACAATGGCGGTACAGTGACAAAGCTCATCCTTTCCTATTTGATCATGGCGGGCATCCTGCTGGTCCTCGACCTGATCTGGATAGGCATCATCGCGCGTGAGTTCTACCGCAACGGTCTCGGCAATCTCATGGCCGAAAACATCAACATGGCCGCTGCGTTTGGATTCTACGTCATCTATTCGATCGGCCTTTACGTGTTCGTCGTGCAGCCGGCTCTGGGTGGCGGGGATTGGCAGAAGGCAGCCATGATGGGCGCTATATTCGGACTTGTCGCATACGCGACATACGACCTTACCAATCTGGCGGTGGTGAAAGGATTCCCAGTCAACATCGCCCTCGTCGACATGGCGTGGGGCGCAGGTGTCAGCGCGCTGACCGCTGCTGCGACTGTCTTAATCACGCAGCGCTTCATCGGCTAAAGCGGCCCTTTGCAGGTTGCGGACTGGCGGAAGGCTCGCAATGCAAAATGACAAAGCCGACGCCGAATTCGCGTTCGCTCTGCTGGTCATCCGGTGGTCGGCGGCTGCCTTCCTACTGATTTGGGCGCTCGACATATTTCTAGGTTCGGTAGCAGCGCTCAAGACTTTTTTCAAACTCTACGTTCCCCTCGACAGCGCGATGGTTGTCGGGCTGATCGGTGTCCTACAACCGGTCCTATTACTGGTCTTTGCGGTGGGTACTTTCCGCACTTGGACATACGGCGCCGTTTTGTTTTCATGCACGCCGGCTCGACGCTGGCGAGCTGTTCCAAATACTTGGAGCCATGGGACCGGCCCAACATTCTATTTTGGGCTACCATTTTAGTCTTGGGCCCGCTGGTCGCCTTCTACATTCTACGGCGCCGAGACACGTTATTTGCCTTCGATGCACGCTCGCGTGGCAGTAAGAACTACTCGACCGGCTCCAGTGTGTAACCCGCATTCTGTAAAAGCGCGACCAGGCCGTCCTCACCGATCAAGTGCAGCGCTCCGACGGCGATGAAGATTTTGCCCTTTGAAAGCAGCGGCAATGCACGCGTGCGCATTTTCCGGTTCCGGCGGTCCACCATCCGCGATTTGAATCCAGCGAATTCGGTGTCTTTGATGCCGTGACGTTCAGCCAGTATTCGCTGTAATGGCAACAGCGCACCAAGCTGTTTGGCGAGGTAGAGCTGCAGGATCGTTTCCCTGAGATCGTCCGATCGGTCCGCCAGCTGCAGGCTTAATCGTAGCATCGCGACCTGCTCCTTCATCGGCACCGAGGCCGCAGCCTCAAGTTGCGACTCGACTGTTTCCAGGCCGACCACTGGGATCCCCTTCGCCCGCGCCACTTCGGCGATCCGCGCATCGAGAACCGGCTTGCCGCCTTCCATCCGCTTGCGCTCGCATTCACTTACCGCCATCACCATGCTGACCACCCACGGCTTGAACGAACGCGCAAAGCCACTCGGTAGGCGCGCCACGTCGAGGAGTTCCTTCACCTTCGAAAAGTGTTCTGGTGAAACTAGGTGATCAAGCCGCCGCCCGTCATCGAACATCATTAGCGTCGGCGCGTTGGCGAGGGCCTCCGCGACTACGGCAGGCGCGGTGTCGGCGACTTCCAACGCCACCACCTTGGAGTCTTGAATCGCCGCGCGCACCTGTTTGGAAAGCTTTGTAACGCGCGGATCGGTCATGTGCAGTGTGCCGAACAAAAACGAGTCCGGTATGCCGTCGCGGCTGATCCGCCACAACAGCGTACCGTCATTTTGCGTCCCTTGGACTTGCTTTATGATACCAGCGAAGAGGTCCGGATCTCCTGCCTGGATTTCATCGAGAATGCTGCTGCCGCCGCATGACTTTTTCGCGTTAGCCCAAACCGGATCAACAAATCCAAGCACAATAAGACAGCAGAGACCTGCTGCGTGCCAGCCCCGCTTGAGACCGTACAGCCGTTCGAATTTCAACAACGCCATTACCTCAATCAACTACAGAGCTCATGCTCTAGGATGAGCGGCATTATAGACCGCCAGCAAGTGTTCCCGGTCAACCTCTGTGTAAATTTGCGTCGTTGAAAGCGAAGCATGTCCAAGGAGTTCTTGGATTTGCCTTAGGTCGGCCCCAGCCGACAGAAGGTGCGTTGCGAAGGAATGGCGAAGGGCATGAGGCGTTGCTGTTTCCGGCAATTCGAGCCGTTCGCGCAGGCGCTTCATCGTCAGTTGGATAATGCGCGGTGACAGTGGACCGCCTTTGGCGCCGACGAACAATGGATCGTCTGGCTCTAGCGAGTAGGGGCACAACTCCAGATAACCGGCCACCGCATACTGGACGATCGGCAGCACCGGAACCAGACGTTCGCGCCCACCTTTCCCTTTGATCAACAGGCTGTCGCGGTCTTGCAGCGGAGCCTCTCGACGCGTCAGACAAAGCGCTTCTGAAATGCGCAGCCCGCATCCGTAAAGCAGCAATAAAACAGCCGCATCGCGAGCGGCGACCCAATCAATTTTCTGATCCATTCCCCGCGCCACGGTCGCTTGCGCCTTATCAATGGTCAGGGGCTTCGGTACGCCGTGCGGAACTTTCGGCATCTGCACTTGTAGGATTGTGCGGTTTTTTATGATTTCGCGTGTTTCGAGCCATCGGAAAAATGAACGTAGCGCGGACATCGTTCGCGACAGCGACCGAGATTGAACACCTGTCTTGCGCCGCGCTGCCATGTATCTTCGAAACGCGCGTGCATCCAGGTTGGCGAGATCTGCAAGCAAAGGTTCACGCCCGAACTCTGTCCTGAGAAAGTCAGAGAACTGCTGCAAATCTCGTGCGTAAGCGTCTAGTGTGTTGGCCGAAGATGCTCGTTCATGAGCAAGGTGATCAAGCCACGCTTCGAGCGTCCGCTCCAAGCTATGCTCATCGTCCAATCCGCTTCTCCTACTTATGCATTCTGCGAGGGGAAGCTTCACGATGATTTGGTTAACCAATGGTAAACAAACCGCCGTTTCGATATCATGGAGTTCGATTTTATGATCGACGGAGTTACTGTGTCGGCGGAGTGGTATTCGTATTAGGGCGCAACCCATCTGATGTCTTCGATATCCAAACTAAGGCTTCCGCCACGCGATTATAACTTCGAAGGCAACCGCCGCCGCGCTGGCGTTGAGATCGAGTTTGCTGCCGTTAGCCCTTCACGTGTCGCCACACGCGTTGCCAAACTCTATGGCGGTACGGCTGAGCAAGAAGATCCGCATCGTTTTCACATCCGTGGCACGCGACTGGGAAATTTCCTGGTCGAACTCGATACCCAGTATGCCCACCGAGCGCCTGGTGAGGTCGGCCCTTCGGCGTCCGGCTTGCAAGGCCTGATGGAAACCTTCAGCAACGCCATGCGCGAGTTATATGGCGATCTCGGCTCGCTCGTCATTCCCTATGAGGTTGTTTGCCCCCCGATCGACGTCGAGCAGCTGCCGGAGCTGGAAGCCTTGCTTCTGGCACTGCGAGAAGAGGGCGCGCAAGGAACGCGGGACAACCTGCTGCATGCCTTTGGCGTTCAATTCAACCCGGACATAGCCACTCGAGATCCGCAGTGGATTCTAGCGGTGTTGAAGGCGGAGATTTTACTTTCTGAATGGCTGCGTTCAATCATCTCCGTCGACATGGCACGGCGAATCCTGGCCTTCGCTGATCCTTTTCCCAAGGCCTACATCCATATTATTTTAAAGGATGAATATTGGCCCGACATCGACCAGCTGATTGAAGACTATTTGATTTACAACCCAACTAGGAACCGCGAACTCGATATGTTGCCGCTGTTTCTATGGCTCGATGCTGACCGGGTCCGCCGCAAGATTCCGGATAAACTCGTAAAACCCCGCCCGACGTTTCACTATCGGCTGCCGGATGCGAACATCCGAGATTCGCGATGGAGCCTGACCTTGGAATGGAATCGCTGGTGCGTCGTGGAGCGGCTGGCCGAGGATCGCGAGATTCTCGCGGAGATGGGCAAGTCCTACTTAGAAAACGATCTTAGTATCCTATCGGAGGACTGGGCGCTTCGCTGCACGGAGTGGCTGGTGCTTTAAGCGTCGCCCAGTGAATGCCCACATACGTGGCCGGTGATCACTTGTTCTCATCTTCAAAAACAGTTTCAGGCATGTGGTTGCACTACCCGTTTCACTTGTCGCTAAAACGCTTTGTTTGTAATTTCTGGCACGGGGAGATGGTCTTGCGCTTACCGACATTGACCAACCGGTGTTTTTCTCTGCCAATCCATTTTCCAGCAGGGGCTTGGTAGTAGTTCAAGTGAGAGTATCGCGTCGCTAGTCTGGTCTTTGTCGCATTACGATGGCGAGCGATGGCTTTTCGTGGGCCTGCGGTTTTCTTAAGTGTTGTGGGTTTGCGATTTTCGGCAGCATCGCACCGGCGGGGCTTTTCGCTCCCCTTTTTCTCGTTCAGGCTAAATAACCCGGTGAAACGCATTGCTTTAAAAAGATCTGCCATCGCGTTAAGACGATAGCTGAGACCCGTAAGTGGGTCGGTATCACAACGCCGATCTTGACAACCTATTACGACCACCCTTCCATCGATCGTTTCAATACCGGTAAGTACACCTCCTCCGGGGAGGTTTTCGATGCCGACGACCCAACGCGCGCCTCCAGTTCTAATTTCCCCGATGGAACAGAGCTCCTCGTGAGCAACCCCCTGAACGGTCGCGCCATCCACGTCCGCGTAAATGATTTCGGCCCGTTCCACACAACACGTCAGCTCGATCTGACGCGGGCTGGTGCGCAGGCCCTCGGCTTCGTCGACCGGGGTGTCCTCCCGCTTGACACAAATGTGGTCGCTCCGCCCCCAGCTGGTGCGCAGCGTTATAAGCGCAATCGCCGTTATCCGCCGGTGTTAGGTTACGTCGGCATTCTAGATGATAGGGAAGCCAACAAACTTGCGAAGCTGCTCATCAACGACCGCACCGCACGCTGGCTGACCAATGTTCACATTATTAACTTCGTTCGCTCGCACCAGCAGAATGACCCGTTGGCCTTACTTCCAGTAGGCCGAATGCTGCAGGTCAGTTCGGAGTTTCCTACCGTCCTCGCGGCAGTGATCGATAAAACCTTGGTTGCGCAAACCCAACCGGACCGTTTTCTAGTCGACGGCCCAATTCCCGTGTCGCCGCCACTAGGAGCTTCCGGCCCGCCTTTGCCGCAGCGCAATCTGACTCGCGCCCACATGCGGCGCATACGGCTTGCGACCGCCGACACCATTCCACGGCCCGGGCGGAGTGATGAATCCCCCGCGATGACTGCGCCGCGGACCGGTGAAATATCACCGCACGTTGTGATCGCCACCGACACCGCGTTTCTATATCAAGGGAGACAAATCGCATTGCGGGCCCTGCCTGGACCGAAACCATTCGAATTGGCCGTTATTGACAGCGAATCGATACGTATGAACGTCCCGGGCTTACATGGTTTCATGAGTATCATGGCCCCGCACTGGGGTCTCAAAGTAACCCCGCCCCAGGCGCTGGGGGGTGTGGTGAGCATCGCGTTTTTACTGCTGATCCTGACTTGGACGTCCGTAAAACTAAGGATCGCGCAGCCGGTCTATACCGGAATGGTGCGACGCGTGGTCCAAATCCGGTACCCACCGCCGTTTTCCGCTTCGGCCCGTATCGTGGCACCTGTCGACTGGCCAATCGATACCGCCATGTCCGCCAAGCCTCGTCGGGATGGGATCGAGCCACCGGCCATGATCCCCCCGAGGTGTCAGAATCGAGGGTGTGGTGACAGCAAAGCGACCGCTGCTCATCGCCGGGCGGCAGGTAACTGTCGAAGGTTCGGTGCAAACTGCGGAACTGGCGATCTACGGCCAAGTGACGGGCACTATAGGCACCCGGCGATTGCGCGTCGAGAATGGTGCAAGTGTCGAAGGCGAGATCCTCCAAAGAACCCTCGACGTGAAGCCGCAGTCCCAGCTCCAGGCCACGATACACCGCCTTCCGGCGGCTGGGGAGTGACCGCGCCATTCCGCCACCCAATCCAGTCCGAACAGACGCCAGTCTAAAGGATCTTCTGGCCCGTCTTCGCCCAGTCGGCCATGAACGCATCAAGCCCCTTATCGGTCAGTGGATGCTTGATCAGGGCACGTATGATGCTTGGTGGTATGGTCGCCACATCGGCCCCGATCAGAGCGGCTTCACGGACATGGTTCACTGTACGGATCGAGGCAGCCAGTATATCCGTCGTCAGATCTTGGTAGTTGTCGAAGATCTGCCGGATTTCACGAATTAGCAGCATGCCGTCTTGGCCAGCGTCATCAAGCCGTCCGACGAAGGGAGAAACGAACGTAGCGCCCGCTTTTGCCGCCAACAGAGCCTGGCTGGTGTTGAAGCACAAGGTCACGTTGACCATCAGCCCAGCGCCCGACAGTTCCTTGCACGCTTTCAGTCCGTCGAACGTCAAAGGCACCTTGATCGTCACGTTCTTGGCGATTTTAGCCAACTCGTGGGCTTCGCTCAGCATGCCCGCTGTATCGGTGGCGGCGACTTCTGCCGAAACGGGCCCAGGAACGATTTCGCAGATTTCAGCGATCGTTTCCTTGAAGTCGCGCCCGGATTTGGCAATGAGCGACGGATTGGTCGTTACGCCGTCGAGCAGACCGGTTGCTGCCAGTTCCTTGATTTCGTTTACGTCCGCGGTGTCGACGAAGAATTTCATGGCTGTCCCTTGCCCCAGGCTTGCCCTAACAGGTGCCCTACTATCCAAATGATTCGCATGTCTAGCGGTTTATGACCACGGCGGCCAGATTGGACAACCAACTCGAGTTCTCGGCAAGCAAGACCACTGCGGAAACGGCGCTGGTTCCCGTGCTGCTGCCGATCGCATTAGATCAGACGTACGATTATTTGCCGCCCCCCGGTGCCCCCCCTCCTCCGGGCGCTTTCGTCACCGTGCCATTCGGTCATCAGACGCGCATAGGGTTGGTTTGGTACGCTTTGAGCGGCGACGGAGAGAAGAAGAAGGTCGATCCGAAAAAACTCAAGGCGATAAACGAGATTCTCGACATACCGCCTTTGCCGTTGCTGTCGCTGCGCTTTGCTGAGTGGATCGCCAAGTATACACTCAGCCCGCTCGGTATGGTCGCGCGCATGCTGATGAGCGCCCGCGAGGTGTTCGAGCCATCAAAGCCCAGATTTGGTGTCACGATTGTCCCTGGCGCGCCATTGCCGCCGCGCATGACGCCC
>DAOUZE010000238.1 GCA_030665765.1 Filomicrobium sp. | reverse complement strand
CACCAAAAGCTGTCGTCGGTTGTTGGCTATGCGCTGGTTGTTTTGCTGTTGTCGGTGGCGGCCATTGCTTGGGGTCTTCGCACTCATGATCTGACGCTTGTCCGGGCCGCGTACGTCGCATTTGCGATTGAAGTTGTTGGGCTCTACGCGCGGACGCTTGGCACTCTTTTGAACACCTCGCTGTTTTTCGTTGGCGCTGGGATTGGTGTTATTGTTTTGGCGTTGCTGGCGTTCTGGCTCAATCGGCAGTTGTCGTTGCGTACAGGAGCAAAGTCATGAGATCGGTTCTTCATAACAAATGGCTTGCCATGCTCATCGTTGCCAGCGTGCAGTCCGCCGTGCTGGGCTATACTGTCGCCGCGCGCGCTCTGCTGATCCGGGATGGCCGCGAGATCATTCTTGACGTTCGGCCGGTTGATCCGCGCAGCGTGTTTCGGGGTGACTATGTCATTCTGGACTATGGCGATGTGACGCTGCTCGGCTCTTCGGTGGCCGGGGATTCTCCGAAGAACAAGCAGGCGTTGTTCGTCAAGCTGCGCAAAGGCGGCGATGGATGGCAACCAGTTTCGGCGTCGGGGAGTTATCCGAGCGATGTAGAGCATGACGAGGTGGTGCTCAAGGGAGTGTTGTCCAGCCGTCATTCGTGGCAGGTTCGTTACGGGATCGAATCGTATTTCGTGCCGGAAGGCGAGGGAAAGCAACTGGAGAGGCTCATCGGTAAGGGGCAGCTAAGAGTGATCGTGGCGGTTGGCGCGGGAGGTCAGGCTGCCATCAAAGGACTCGAGGTGGAGGGGAAGCGCGTCTACATGGAGCCGCTTCTTTAGATTGAGTCGATCCGTCATCCGATTGACTCGAAGACACCGCACTTTAGAGTGCGTCTAAGCACTGACCAAGAAACTCCAAGGATGATCTGAATTAATGGACAACGCTTGTCGTACCCCGTCGAAGTATTATGCTCCTCTCGCGATCGGAGCGCCGGACCCATATCGTACGCAACCGGTTCGACTGGAACGGATGATCCACTTCGTGCCGCCGCACAACGAGAAAATTCGCGGCAAGCTTGGTGACATGATCAAGAAGGTCGATGTCATTTTGGGCAATCTTGAAGACGCTATTCCAGCAAGCGAAAAAGAGGCGGCACGTCGTGGTTTTATTTCCATGGCAGAAGCGCACGATTACGGCCAAACTGGATTGTGGACGCGCATCAACTGTCTGAATTCCCCGTGGGCGCTCGACGACATCATCGAGATCGTTTCGAAAGTCGGCAACAAAGTCGATGTCATCATGCTGCCGAAGGTCGAGGGGCCTTGGGATGTCCACTATCTCGATCAACTTCTGGCGCAGCTTGAGGCGGCGCATGGGGTCGATCGTCCGATCTTGATCCATGCCATCTTGGAGACTGCGGAAGGCGTGAAGAACGTTGATGCTATCGCCGCCGCATCACCGCGCATGCATGGCATGAGCCTTGGGCCTGCGGATCTGGCGGCATCACGCGGGATGAAAACGACGCGGGTTGGTGGCGGACATCCAGACTATGTTGTTGTTGCTGATCCTGGCCTGATCGAGAGTGCGCCGCGTGCCAGCTTCCAGCAGGATCTGTGGCACTATACTGTGGGAAAAATGGTTGATGCGTGCATGTCTTACGGCATCAAACCTTTCTACGGGCCATTCGGGGACTTTTCCGATCAGCAAGCTTGCGAGGCCCAGTTCAGAAACTCGTTCCTGCAGGGTTGTCTTGGCGCTTGGTCACTGCATCCCACACAGATCGAAATCGCAAAGAAGGTATTCAGCCCCGACGCGGAAGAAGTTGCATTTGCCCAGCGAATTCTTGAGGCGATGCCGGACGGAACAGGTGCGGTAATGATCGATGGAAAAATGCAGGATGATGCGACCTGGAAACAGGCCAAGGTGATTGTGGATCTGGCTAGGCTGGTTGCGGATAAAGACCCTGAACGGGCCGCCGCCTACGGGATTGAACGTTGTGCGTAGCGTCTGCTTGAGCGACGTGCATCAAGTTGTTCTCGGGTTGTGCCGTTGGCGGTCATCTTCATAGGTGCCGTAAACCGAAGGTCGGGCTGGGCCGTTGACAGTTTCCCAGACATCCCTTGAAATGAGGTGTCGAGACCAGGAAAGCCCTTTGGTTCAAGCGGCGAATGATTTGATGAGAGAAGCGAAGTATACAGTGGGGGAAGTGGTTGCGCACCGCATCTACCCCTTCAGGGGCATCGTTTACGATGTCGATCCAGAATTCGCGAACACCGAAGAATGGTGGTTATCGATCCCCGAAGAAATTCGGCCGTGCAAAGACCAGCCCTACTATCACCTGCTCGCGGAGAACGACGAAACTGAGTACATTGCGTACGTGTCGGAACAGAACCTCGTTCCCGACGAAACGGGGAAACCATTGCGCCATCCGCAAGTCGATGAGCTATTCATTGTGGATGAAGACGGCAAGTATCACGCATTGTTTCTGGATCGGCACTGATTTGCAGGCGACTGGAACGGACGCGGACACCGTCAGTTGTGGTTTAAGATAGGTCCAGCATAAGCTTTAGGTTCTGTACCGCGGCGCCAGCAGCACCCTTGCCCAGGTTGTCAAGGCGGGCGACGAGTACGGCTTGCTGATCCGCCGAGTTGCCGAACACCCAGATCTCCATTGTGTCATTGTCCTTGGCGGGATCGACGCTGAGACGCTGATCGGAGTAGGCGGCCTGCTCCGCAATCGAGTGATAAACGACCGACTTTGACGTGCTATAGTAGTCGCTGAACAGTTCATTGAGAGCGGTCAGTGTCGGTGGGTTTTCGAGTGCTGTGAGCTGCAGGGGAACGCAGACGATCATACCTTGCGGGAAGGCGCCAACTGACGGCACGAAGACAGGCTTCTGGGTTAGCCCGGAATGCATTGTGATTTCGGGGATGTGTTTGTGATTAAGGGCAAGGCCGTAGAGCACAAAGTTTGGCTCTTGGCCGGTTTCGTAACTGGCGATCATGGTTTTGCCGCCGCCGGTGTAGCCGCTGACAGCGTTGATCGTAAACGGGTTGCTGGGGGCAGCAAGACGTCCCTCGATCAGAGGCCGTAATAGAGCGATGGCGCCGGTTGCATAACAACCCGGATTGGCAACGCGTTCAGCTTTAGCAATGATGTCCTTTTGAGCCGGCGCGAGTTCGGGGAAACCATAGACCCAACCTGCGGCGGTGCGGTGTGCAGTAGACGCGTCGATGATTTTTGGGGCGTCTTTGTCAAGCTCATCGGCGATAGCAACGGCCTCGCGGGCGGCATCGTCGGGCAGACAGAGAATGGTCAGATCTGCCTCCCGCATCATGTCCTTTCTGGCGTCCGCGTCCTTGCGGGCGTGGTGGTCGATCGAGATGACCTCAACTGACCCGAGATCGGCGAGGCGCTCGCGGATCTGAAGGCCCGTGGTGCCAGCTTCTCCATCAATGAATATTTTGACCATGCGGTTATCCTCAGCCACTCGGGGCAATGCTGATGCCGAGGCGGTTCAAGATTGCTTCAAATAATCCCTCCGAACAGCCGAACCCTAAAGCCTGGCAGGTTACCTCATGCGATCCGCGATAGATCATGTCGAGGGCCACGTAGAGGATGATGAGCAAGCCGATCCAGGTGATCCAAGGGTATCTGACAAGGAGCTTAGCGATAAAGTGGGCAGCGACGGCCATCAATACAACGGCGATGGCTAGGCCAACGATCAGCACCAGTGGTTCGCCCTTGGCGGCGCCAGCTACAGCCAAGACATTATCGAGCGACATTGAGACGTCGGCGATAATGATCTACGTGACGGCGGCTCCGAATCCGACGGCGGGTCCGACGGTGCTTTGAGAGTCGAGGTTGTCTTCGATAGCTTCGATGTCGTGATCTTCACCGGCGACGACCTGCCGGTACATTTTCCAGCACACCCATAGTAGCAGTATGCCGCCGGCCAGGGTCAGGCCGACGATGGCAAGCAGTTGATTGGTCACCGAAGCAAACAGAATCCGCAGTACAACGGCGCCGGCAATACCCCAGAAGATGACGCTGTTACGGATCTCTGGGCGTACACGGGAGGCGGCCAGACCGACGACGATCGCGTTATCACCTGCGAGGACCACGTCGATCATGATGATCTGCAGGAGTGCCGACCAGTTGTCGGTGTATCACTGTGGCGAGAACAGGTGCTGAAATTCAACCGCGATGGCTTGTGCCATGACGGCCGGTTCGAGGGCAGTAAGTTCGATCACGCGATTGGTCCTTCGATCCTGCTTGCCGTGAATTCACCTATTGTTGGGCGCGGCATTTGCGCCGTTTCTTGGCGCAGCACAAGAGGTCCATTGGGAAAAACAGACAGCCCGCAAGCGGTGCGGGCTGTCGTGGGAAGACCTGGCTTCTGTGTGGTGGATCGGCGATTTCGCCTTAGCGTTTCGAGAACTGGAAGCTGCGGCGGGCTTTCGCACGGCCGTATTTCTTTCGCTCAACAACACGCGCGTCGCGGGTGAGGAAGCCGCCCTTTTTCAGAACGGGTCGAAGTTCTGGTTCGTAGTGCGTCAGGGCTTTCGAGATGCCGTGGCGTACGGCACCGGCTTGGCCGGAAAGGCCTCCGCCTACGACGGTCGCCATCACATCGTACTGGTCGGCGCGCTCGGCAGCATGGATCGGCTGTCGTAGCAACATCTGCAGGACCGGCCGGGCAAAGTACTCGGTGAAGTCCTTGTTGTTGACCGTGATCTTACCTTTCCCAGGTTTGATCCAGACGCGTGCGATGGCGTTTTTGCGTTTGCCGGTGGCGTAGGCGCGACCATATGGGTCGAGCTTCTGAATGTGGACAGGCTGGTCGTCGGCGGCAGGTGGAACTGTGGAGATCTCGCCGAGATCTTCGAAGGTCTTGGTTTCTTCGGCCATAGAGATCAGCCTTTCACGTTCTTTGCATTGAGCGAGGCAACATCGAGGGTCTCAGGTTTCTGGGCCTCGTGGGGATGCTCTGCGCCTTTGTAAACTTTGAGATTGCGCATCAACTGGCGCTGCAGCGGGCCGCGCGCCAACATGCGTTCAACGGCTTTGACGACGACACGCTCGGGAAAGCGGCCCTCGAGGATTTGACGGGGTGAGCGCTCCTTGATGCCGCCGGGGTGGCCGGTGTGCCAGTAGTAGCGTTTGTTCTCCGTCTTATTACCGGTGAAAACGATCTTCTCGGCATTAACGACAATGATGTTGTCGCCGCAATCGACGTGCGGAGTATAGATCGGTTTGTGCTTACCCTTGAGGCGCGTGGCGATAATGGATGCTAGGCGCCCGACAACTAGACCGGAGGCGTCGATCAGAATCCATTTTTTCTCCACCTCGCCGGGTTTGGCGACGTAGGTCTTCATGTGGCAGTTCTCCTGGGGAACACTAGCCGTGCCGTCATAGCGTTGCGTCGTGTGTGATGCGAACTGAGATGATTGGGTGGATTAATTGGCTTGTTGTCTCGTGTCAACTTAAAACCGGAAAATGTCAAAAAACGCAATTAAAACAATATGTTGAGCGTAAGGTAAATTAATACCGTACAGTTTTCTATTTGACTGTTAGAAGCGTTAGGCCGGAGGCTGATTGTCTAGGTGCTTTGATCGAAATTCTGCCGTTAGATCCGCTTCCTCAGGCCGTAAAGTTCGGGCAAAGGAGCATTTGGCGCTGTCGACTGTGAGCGACTAATGTCCGTGCTCGTCTGTTTGGCTTGTTAGTCTGGAGCGTCTGTTGGTAACGGTTCGGCATTGGGCCGGGCCTGATGGGGCGGCGGCTCGTTCTTTAGTGGACGGCACATGGGAGGATCGTGCAATGCGGTGTGGCAATTGGTTGATTGCAGTGGTTGTCGCCTGCCTCGTGGGCGGGTTTAGTAT
>DAOUZE010000360.1 GCA_030665765.1 Filomicrobium sp. | reverse complement strand
AGAACGAGCGATGGCGAAATTCAGGGACATGAAAACTCTCCAAAAGTTCGCCGCCGCCCACGCATCAATCCACAATCACTTCAACCTCGACCGCCACCTCAACCCCCGCGACATCTTCAGACAAAATCGTTCTGCCGCCCTCGCCGAGTGGCGCCAGCTGGCGGCGTGAGAGTCTTGACCAATCGTGATCGGCCAACTCATGATTAGTTAGTCTGACAACGCCCTCCGGTGGCTATAATAGTGCTCCGGTGGGAGCTATCAGAGCAAAATTCTAAATACTTGGAGCGGCCATCGAACCGCTCAGATCGACCCGGAGAAATGCAGGAAAATCAATGACCACGAAATCCGGTTCTGACGTTTTGGCAAAGTAAACGAATTTGCTCTGACAATGCCAGACACTGAGCTACTCCCCGGAAATTCACTGTCGGCGCCCTGCTCGCCAGGTGAAACTCGTCGAGCCTTTGGCCATTGTTCAGGGAAGCGGACGCTCGGGTAGTGGCTTAGTTTGAATCTGCCGCTGCTAGCGCCTTTTTCGCATCGATACGGATTTCCGCCAATTCAGCAAGTGCATCGTCCACAAACTCATCGATTTCAGCTTCGGTCATCAGGTGCGCTGAGATTGCAAGATCCGGAGCCCGACTTAGGACGCTCGACTTCACGTAGATTTGGACGTAGGCGGCAGCAGGAACAGGTTCGTGTTTGCCGCCACCTCGATGTAAGCCGAACCTACCCTTCGTTATGTCTGCCATCTGACTATTCTCCCAATCTTTCGAGACCCTGAAGATGCCGGCCACGTCGGTCATCACATCCAGGAGAATGCGGCCAGCGCCAAAGCAACCTTGCCGTTCTGATTACCCGCCACGGCGTGCCTCTGACAGCCTCTCAATGTCTGCATTGGGTCAGAAGCGGACTCGTGAAGCTGTTCAACGGGCATGTCCGCTAAGTGCCACAAGCCAACATCGAGAGTGGTCAACTGTACCTACCCAAGCCTTGGGTAATGAGGTTGCTGATTGACTATGCTACGCCAATTCGGCGCCTCAATAGAAGTGGCCGGTACCGTAAAATGAGCCCTTGCGCTCGAAGCCTTGTTTGGCCCAGGTCTTCACGTTGAAGGAGCAGCCCAAGCCAGATGTCAGAGGACAAAGTTCTAGATATACTTGAGGAACGCCTTGGGCGTCGCCATGCGCGCCAGCGCCTCGGCGTCGAGAGCGATCACGAGGCGCAGGTTTTTGGACAGGGCATTAATTTCTTCCATATTGAGAATATGCCCGTCGGCCAAGCCGTAATCCGGGCTCTCCTCATGGCTAGTGGTCTCTATTGGCGGGGCCAGCGTAACGCTGGCAAAGTGGTGCTCAAGCATAATCCCATGCACACCCCGCAACTACCGAAGGCCTTCGACGGTTTCACCATACTTCAGATCAGCGATCTTCATGTGGAGCAAAGCGAAGCCGCGATGATGCGGGTGATTCAGATCATCGAGACGCTCCGCTACGACATTTGTATTCTGACAGGCGACTACAGGGCCAAGACCTGGGGACCCTACGACGAAAGCCTAGCCGGCGTCGCGAGAGTGTGTGCTGCCCTAGAAGGGCCTGTTTACGGCGTGCTCGGTAATCACGACACGATTCGCATGGTGCCGGGGCTGGAGGAGATGGGCATAAGGATGCTACTCAACGAGGCTGAGGCAATTGAACGCGACGGAGAGCACATCCATCTTGCCGGTATCGACGATGCTCACTTCTACCGCATGGACAACATCGAGAAGGCTGCCGAGAACATTCCCCATGAAGCGTTCTCGATTCTCGTGACGCATACGCCGGAAATCTATCGGCAGGCGACCCACGCGGATTTCGACGTGCTGCTGAGTGGCCATACCCATGGCGGGCAGATATGCCTTCCCGGTGGCACCCCCATCACGCTAAGTGCGGTCTTGCCAAGAGCTCTGGGATCGGGCCCCTGGCGGCACCACGGCATGATCGGCTATACGTCGGTTGGTGCCGGCTCGTCCGTAGTGCCGGTCCGCTTCAATTGCCCGCCTGAGATCACCCTTCATCGACTCTGCCAGTCAGATTAATAGGGCTCATCACGCACGCCCAGCGTAAATAGAATGCGGGAGACCACGAGGCTTCCAGCCAAGAATATTGCCGTTCCCACCGCGACATCGACAATTGTGACCGGAAGCAGCAATCGGGCCGCGAGCAGCGGAAAGAGAGCCTCGGGAATTTGATCGAGCCCAATCGCCATACTGCTTGGAGGAAGTCCCATACGCCGTTTCACGAAGCTCGACGCGATATCTCCAGCCATCGCCGACAGCGCGACCACCACGCCGACCCACCCCCCGAGCCCCATTAGAACTGCAGCGAGGGACGTGATCAGTACAGAGAGAAAAACTCCGCGAATGGTCTTCGACGCACCCAGCAGGCGCTGGCCATCGGCAAACACGACCCCACCGTCCAGCGGCCACGAAAGCGCGCGTCCCAGGATCTTCTTGGCGAAGACTGGGATCGCATTCGCCACAGCTACCAGAACCAACAGCTGCAATACTAAGACGGGCTGCATGGGGACTCCGAGGCCTATAGCTGATCCGAAGATTCGAAACGAGAACACTCACTGGCAAATTGGTGATGGGCATATTGGCGTTAATCGCCGAGTTCGAGAACAACATTCGGCGAGAACGCCAGATGGAGGCATTGTCAGACAAATCTAAGCGAACCTGCAAAGGGTGCTGGTCTGAGGCATTCAAGCCGCCAGCTGGCGCCACTCGGCCAGGGCGGCAGTGCGGTTCCGTGCGTCCAAAGGCGTTGTCACACTAACCAAGTGGCTCCGTCTGGATCGGTGCGGTAGCTTCCGCAGATGAAACAGATCTCCTATCGCCGCCACCGTTTCCAGAGTTCAATCATCCAACATGCCGTCTGGCTGTATTTCAGATTTCCCCTCAGGGCGTTGTCAGAGCAAAATTCTAAATACTTGGAGCGGCCATCGAACCCCTCAGATCGACCCGGAGACATGCAGGAAAATCAATGGCCGCGAAATCCGGTTCTGACGTTTTGGCAAAGTAAACGAATTTGCTCTGACAATGCCTAAAGCGGCTACATTTATCTATGTTCTGAACGGGCGATCCAGAGGATTTCGGACGGGATGTGTTTTTCCGCGACAGCAAGTTTCGCGGTGGCGGCGCCTCTGCTGCCGTTGGGGGTTTATTGCCTGAACAGGGCGAGGCGCGAGAATGTGAGATGGATGCCGTTCGCGGCCTACCCCCTGGCGTTTGGGCTGCAGCAGGCGGTCGAGGGGGCCCTGTGGATCGGCATCTCGTCCGGCGACCAGGCGCTGATCGGCGCGGCATCGCGGGGCTTTTTGTTCTTCTCCCACTTTTTCTGGCTGTTCTGGGTGCCGATGTCGATTCTTGCGCTGGAACCCGATGCGCACCGGAGGCGCATCCTCGCCGCCCTTGCAATTCTGGGCGGGCTATACGGCGCGTCGCTTTTCCTGCCCATCCTGCTGAACGAGGACTGGCTCAGCGTGGCGGTGGTTCACCACTCGATTGTCTACAAGATCACGCTGATCTATGACGGTATCGTGAGCCACCAGGTTCTTCGGGTCATCTATGCCGCGATAATTGTCGCCTCTCTATTCATCTGCTCTGTCAGGCAAATAAAGGTATTTGCCATGCTGATGTTGGTTTCGGTGATCGTCGCCAATCTGTTTTTCCGTTATGCGTTCACCTCCGTTT
>DAOUZE010000387.1 GCA_030665765.1 Filomicrobium sp. | reverse complement strand
ACAATGCTGCCGGGAGCCGCATGGGCGACGCTTGGTTCGGCACGGCGATCGACGATACCGGTGGGAAGATGCCAGAGAAGGTCGATAATGCGCGGCTCGGTCACGTTTGGCGGTAGTGGTAGCGCCTTGGCGAGCAGTGTGACGAGGCGCGGCCCAATGCCTGTGAGGCTCTGGGAGGGGGCAAATAGTGGCGTGAGGTGTCCAGGGCGCATATTGGTGACGACTTAGATGCCAGGTCGCATCCGTTTGGGTTGTGAAGCGTCAGATGCCCACTTGGCACCCGTGTTCTTCGTGGCGCTTTAGATGCCCACATAGCATCCGCGCGGTAATCCAGGTGGGGCAGTCCGTCGCGAAATGCTTTTCACGGTGAGATTGGCTTTGCCCTGCGTGACGGTAGCGTTATATCACGCGAACTCCAGGCGGCGGTTCGGCCCTTGAACAAAGCGGGCGAGCCCGTCGGGGTCAAGCGGGGCATTCCCGGGTTTGGCGTTGATACTCGCTGTAACCCGGTTTTCCAAGCCACAAACGCTAAGGCATTGATGTATGGACGATCTTGAGATACGCCGCCGCAGAGCAATTTACCGGGCGAAGCATCGCGGAACAAAGGAGTTGGATATATTGATGGGTGGTTTCGCTGAGCAGCGTGTTGGCGATATGAGTGCTGATGAGATGGGGCTGTTTGAACAGTTTCTTGTTCTGCCGGAGCCGCAGTTGTTTGACTGGATTATGAAAGGCGCGCCGGTGAATGATACGGCTTTTGCAGCTCTGGTTGCCGAGGTTCGGCGGGTCGGCGGATTTGATTGAGCGGCGTCGGGTGGTTGAGTAGCGCCGTGATGAAAAAGAATGAACAGGTGAATACCGATAACGTGTCGCGTCAGCGTGAATTGCAACTCGCCAGTGTGCCTGAGGGTATGGAACCCTGGGTACTCGGACAGCTGGTGCGAGAAATAGCCGTTGATGCAGACAATCAGCCTGGCGTGATTGTTCATGTCGCCCGGGATGACCGGCGTTTGGCTCAGTTGGAAGCGGGACTAGGGTTCTTCGCGCCTGATGTGCGGGTGTTGTCTTTTCCGGCCTGGGATACGGTGCCTTATGATCGCATTGGTCCAAATTCGGAGATTGTTGCCCGGCGCATTGCGACGCTGGCCAAGCTTTCGGTAGGTCGACGTAAAATCCCGACAGTCGTGCTAACGACCGTCAACGCCATACTTCAGCGCGTTCCGCCGCAAGATTTCTTGCGCGCCAGCCTGAAGCAGATTGCACCCGGTCAGCGTATTGACATGAACCGGCTTCTGGCGCGGTTGCAGCTTGCTGGTTTCACGCGTACCGGCACCGTTATGGAGCCCGGTGAATACGCTGTGCGCGGCGGGATCCTCGACCTCTTTCCACCAGGGCGGTCAATGCCCGTCCGGCTCGATTTCTTCGGCGATACTCTCGAGAGCATCAAGTCGTTTGACCCGCAAACCCAGCGCACGACGAAATCGGTGCCGAAGGTTGTGCTGATGCCGATTGTGGAAGTCGCGCTGGGTGAAGAGGCGACAAGTAGGTTTCGACGGCGCTATGTCGAATTGTTTGGAGGTGGCCACGGGGTCGACCCACTTTATGAGGCGGTGAGCGCGGGTAGCCGCTACCCGGGGCAGGAACACTGGCTGCCGCTGTTTCATGAGCATATGGCGACGCTCATAGACTACGTTCCAGATGGGGCGCTCACGTTCGACAACAACGCCGACGAGGCGGTGCGGCAACGTTTCGAGCAAATCACGGAGCATTATGAGGCGCGCGTGGATTCGCTGGAAGCCGACAACTTCGGGGCGCCGCCTTACCGTCCGGTGCCGCCTGACAATATGTTCCTTGACGGGGCGTCTTGGGCGGAACTCTTGCACCGACGGCAGGTTTACCGGCTCAATCCGTTCGATGTCGAGGAGAGTGACACCGTGCTGTCCTGGTCGGGGCACCCGGGCCGGTCTTTCGCATCCGAGCGGCAGAGTGGCGATGTCAATCTATTCGATGCTGTGGTGGGGTACATCCGCACCAAGATCGCCCAGCGCCGACGTGTGATGGTGGCGGCCTGGACACCGGGTGCGCGCGAGAGGCTTATCGGGTTGCTGGCCGATCACGGGCTGACGGATTCCAAGCACGTTGCTAATTTCGAGGAAGCTCGGTCACTGCACGGGAGAGCCGTCGCGATGGCGGTCCTGGGATTGGAGCGGGGCTTCGAAACCCCGGATCTCGTCGTCATCGGTGAACAGGATATCCTGGGCGAGCGATTGATCCGGCCGAGGCGGAAAGCAAAGCGGGCAGCTGATGTCCTCAGCGAAGCCACGAGCCTATCTGTTGGCGATATGGTCGTGCATGCCGATCATGGTATCGGGCGTTTCGCTGGACTAAAAACGATCGAAGCGCTGGGCTCAAAGCACGATTGCCTGGAGCTGAACTACGCCGGCGGCGACAAGTTGTTTTTGCCGGTGGAGAACATCGAGCTGCTGTCGCGCTATGGGGGAGATGAGGGTAGTGCGCAGATTGACCGGCTGGGCGGCGCCAGTTGGCAGTCGCGAAAGTCGCGGCTCAAGCAACGCCTCCTGGAAATCGCCAGCGAATTGATCAAGATCGCGGCGCTGCGCCAACTACGCGAGGCGCCGGCTATGACCGTACCGCAGGCCGATTACGAAGAATTCGTTGCTGGTTTCCCATATGAGCCAACCGAGGATCAGGAAGCCAGTATTGAGGCGGTCTTGGAGGACCTAGGTTCAGGCCGCCCGATGGACCGGTTGGTGTGCGGTGATGTCGGGTTCGGCAAAACCGAGGTGGCCTTGCGCGCGGCGTTCGCAGCTGCCTTTAACGGTTTTCAGGTCGCTGTGGTCGTACCAACGACGCTATTGGCGCGTCAGCACTACGCGACGTTCTCGGAACGCTTCCGGGGATTGCCGATCCGTGTCGCTCAAGCTTCACGTCTAGTCGGATCGAAAGAGCTAAGCGCAGTCAAAGACGGGATGAAGGATGGCACAGTAGATATTGCCATTGGAACGCATGCGCTACTTGGCAAGCAGATCAAGTTTTCCCGGTTGGGGCTGCTTATTATCGATGAAGAGCAGCATTTTGGGGTCACTCATAAGGAGCGACTCAAGCAGATGCGGGAAGACGTGCATGTGCTGACGCTATCGGCGACGCCGATCCCGCGTACCCTGCAATTGGCGTTGACTGGGGTTCGCGAGTTGTCGTTGATCACCACCCCACCGGTGGATCGTCTTGCCGTGCGAACGTATATCTCACCGTTCGATCCGGTGGTGGTCCGCGATGCGCTTCGACGTGAACGTTATCGGGGAGGTCAAACTTTTTACGTCGTGCCGCGTATTTCTGATTTGGCGGATGTGTCGGAGTTTCTCAGCGAAGCGGTGCCGGAGTTGCGCGTAGCGCGGGCGACGGGGCAAATGACGCCGACGGAGCTGGAAGACGTGATGACCGCATTTTATGAAGG
>DAOUZE010000119.1 GCA_030665765.1 Filomicrobium sp. | reverse complement strand
CACTTCTGGGTCGGACAGCAATCCGCCGATGATCGGACCGCCGACCAAACCGAAGCTGATGCCGGTGACGATGAAACCCATGTTTCGATCGCGGTCGGCATCGTCGGTGCTGCCGTCGACCATGGCCGCCTGGGCGATCGGCTGGTTGCCTGCGGTAAAGCCGGTGACTGCCCGGCCGAGAATCAGGAGCCATAGGCTATTCACGTAGAGCGCAACGAGGGTGATTGCATATCCCGCCAGGGCGCCGCAGAGGCAGATCAGCAAGGCGTTCTTGCGGCCAATTGAGTCGGAGACCTTGGCGACGTAGACCACACCGAGAAACCACGCCAGGAAAAAGGTGCCAACAACGAGCCCGTAATCGAAGTGGCGTATTCCAATCGAAGTGCTATCGGGCAGGAATCCGGACGACGGATCCATGATCAATGTATTGATGATCGGGAAGACCAGCCCTTGCCCGATCAGGTCAACGAAGACGACGAACATTAGCGTTATCTTGGCCATCGTCGTCATCGAATTATCCTTCGTTTTTACTGTTTCCCAGCCGGGCTCGTGACGTCAGGTCAAGCAATTCCAGGAGCAGGGCCAAGCGGCCTGCGTGGATGAAACGTTTTGGCGCGAGCCGATCAGTTCCACATTAGCGGCGCCGTCGCGGAGGTCCGCTCTAAGACGAAAACCGGTCATTCCAGACAGGCGATCAGACGCCGATGCTGACCCTAAGTCGACGTTCGAATCTTCAAAGGTAGCTCTCGCCCCAATCGCGAAGAGCCAACAGGATTGGCTCTAATGTCTTACCCTTTTTGCTCAGGCTGTATTCGACATGAGGCGGTACGACCGGAAAGACTTTGCGAACGATTAGACCATCTTTCTCTAGCTCCCTGAGTTGTTTGGTCAGCATTCGCTGGGTGACATTCCCTACATCTCTCTTTAGCTCGGTGTACCTCTTGGGGCCTTCGAGCAAATGATAGAGCGCGATGCCCTTCCACTTCCCACCTATCCGCTCGAGCGCCGCCTCAACCGGGCAACCGCGCGAACAATCATAGCGTTTGAATCTCATGAAGCCTCCATAGGATACAATATGTACCTACTGCACAGATATGTGCGTACTTGCGAATTATTTCCTGTTTAGATATCCCGTCTGCTTAGCTACGACAAGGAGTTGGCGATGGCGAAACTTACGATCGTTGCGAACATTCACGCCAAGGCAGACCAGATTGAGCTGGTCAAAGCCGAGCTGCAAAAGCTCATCGAGATCACGCAAGCCGAGGATGGGTGCATCCAGTATGATTTGCACCAGGACAATGACGACCCAGCTCACTTCATGTTCTATGAAAACTGGGAGAGCAGGGAACTCTGGAAAACTCATATGAACGCCGCACATATTGCAGCCTACATGGCAGCAACTGATGGTGCCGTTGAAGCGTTCACACTGAATAAAATGACGAAAATCGCATGACACGTTGAGTGGCGGAGATATCTGATGAAAGCGGTTACTCTTCAGCAGTATCTACCGATCTGCGATGCCTGATCCCAGGAGAAACACCAACAATGACCTAGTATTCAGTTCTTGCCGTCACGCCGACCACCGAGGAATGGGTCACGGACTATATCGGACCCGCGAACGCACTCGCCACCAAGCACGGAGGAAGGTATCTTGCCGGACTTCCAGCCACGAAAGCCTCGAAGGCGAAGGCGCAGCCTTGAGGATCATCATCGAGTGGTCCTCCAAGGAAGCCGCCCAGGCCTTCATGAGCGACCCCTCTTACGTCCCCCACCTCAAGGCACGTACTGCCGGCTCGAACAGCCATCACTTTCTCATCGAAGGCAAGGACGACCTCTCCTGAGAGACCAGACATTTCCGTTCAAGGAAGATAATACCTTGCAAAAGACCGTTCTTATTACCGGCTCAACCGACGGCATCGGGTTGGAAACGGCCAAGATGCTGTTCGCCATGGGACACCATGTTTTGCTGCACGGGCGCAATCCAGCAAAACTGGAAGAAGCGGAAAAGATGCCTTCTGCGCTGCCGGGCGGTGGGCGCGTTGAAAGCTACGTGGCTGATCTGGCGCTCATGGCCGACGTTGAGGCACTCGCAACGGCTGTTGCAGAAAAGCACACTAAACTTGATGTGCTGATCAACAACGCGGGAGTTTACGCCCCCGGGTCCATCACACAGGATGGACTTGATGTGCGTTTTGCTGTCAACACGATCGCGCCTTATGTGCTGACGCACCGGCTGTTGCCACTGCTCGGGACAACGGGACGGGTGATCAATGTTTCTTCCGCTGCGCAGTCGCCGGTCGATCCGAAGGCGCTCGCCGGACAAGGCCGCCTGTCCGACGGCGCGGCCTACTCGCAAAGCAAGCTCGCACTAACAAGCTGGTCTCACAGTCTGGCGCTTTCGCTCAAGGATGACGGCCCGGCCATCATCGCGGTCAATCCCGGCTCGATGCTTGGAAGCAAGATGGTCAAAGAGGCCTTTGGAGTAGCCGGCGGCGATATCGCGATCGGCGCGGACATACTTTGCAGCGCAGCACTCGACGATGAGTTCGGCACTTCTTCCGGCCAGTATTTCGACAACGACTTGGGTCGATTTGCCTCCCCCCATCCCGATGCGCTCGATCCGGAGAAATCCGAAGAGATTGTGCGCGTTATCGAAACGGTTTTGGCGCAAGCGACGTATATCGACCAGCCAAAATGATCAGGAGAATTTCCTATGAAAGCGGTTGCTCTTACGCAATATCTGCCGATCGACGTGCCCGAGTCATTTCTTGATGTCGAACTTCCAAAGCCCGGCCCCACCGGTAACGATATTCTGGTTGCTGTGAAGGCTGTTGCCGTCAATCCGGTTGATACGAAGGTGCGTGCTGGCTGGGGCAAGGAGCCCGGTGCAGTTGAAAACCCTCCACGTGTTCTCGGCTGGGATGCGAGTGGAGTCGTCGAGGCCGTGGGGCCTGACGTGACGCTTTTTAAACCAGGCGACGAAGTTTGGTACGCGGGCGATATCACACGCGCCGGCTGCAATTCGGAGTTTCAGGCCGTTGATGAACGTATTGTTGGCCGCAAGCCGAAATCCCTGAGCCATGCCGAGGCCGCGGCATTGCCCCTTACAACGATCACAGCTTACGAGGCTTTCTTTGACCGCCTCGGCATCGACCGTGACGGGGCCGACGCGGGGCAGAGCATCTTGATCATCGGGGCTGGCGGAGGCGTCGGCTCGATTGGTATCCAGCTTGCCAAGCATGCGGGTTTAACCGTGATCGCGACCGCGTCGCGGCCTGAGACAGAAGCCTGGGTCAGGGAACTGGGCGCCGACCATGTCGTCAATCACCGCGAGGACATATTGGCGCAGGTTCGCGCACTGGGCATGCAGCATGTCGACCACGTCGCGATCTTCAACGACATGCGCCATTGGGCAACGGCCGCGGAGTTGATCCGCCCGCAAGGCGGCATCGTCACCATCGACGACACCAATCTGCCCATGCCCATGGAAACGATGAAGTCGAAGGCTGCAAGTCTGCATTGGGAGTTCATGTTCGCGCGGGCCATGCACCAGACGCCCGATATGATCGAGCAACACAAGCTTCTGACGTGGATCGCGGGGCAAATCGACAGCGGCAATATCCGCACCACGGTCAGCAAGGTGCTGTCACCGATCAACGCCGACAACATGCGCGAAGCCCATCGCCTCGTTGAAACGGGACGCGCCAAAGGCAAGGTGGTCGTTGAGGAATACTAAGCGGGCGAGGGCGGCGTAGTGTCATTCAGCTATCAAGCCATCGATGTCCGTTCGTCGACCTAGATCAATCTTGGTCAAAGACTGGCGCGAATACCCATGTCCGACATTAGCCGCGACTTCGGCTCATGAAACTGCTGCTGGTTGTTGGAACTCCTCGGCGATCCGCTCGATGCGTTCGCAGAGCCGGTTATGCGCTGGATAATTCGTGCTGCGCCGATGCCACGTCATGTAGTTCGTCAGCGGGTCACTTTCGATTGGCAGCGGAACCATGTTTAGACTGCTGAGCGTGCAGAGCTTCATCAGGTTCATCTCGGTCGCGAGCAGCTTTGCCCCTTGGATAAATGACGGAATTGCATTGAAGTCTGGTACCGATACCCTCGCGGTGCGGATCTGCGATTTATCGACTCCAGTGAGCGCCCTGAGCGACGTGCCGCCATCGGGAAATCGCGCAACAAGGTGATCTGCTGCGCAATACTCCTCCCAGGTAGTGGGCGCGTCGCGTGTGGCACCGTCGAAGAAACACATCATCCGACCCGTCAGGGGCTGTGCACGGGTGTGGCTGACCGTCGATTGCGTGCCCCCGAGAAGGTGGGCCGCCCGAGAGACTGAGGGCTCTTCAATAATGGTGAGAAAGGTGCTCAGCGTCTGCCAATCGATGGCGGAATAATCAATTTTCTTTTTGACCACTATCGATACGCCGCCATGGCATAGGTTTCCACGCGCTGCTAAGCTTGGCATTGCCGGTTGCCGGCGACGGCATTGGACCGACCTTCCCCTGCAATGCCGTCGCCGCCCCGCGCTATTGCCAGAAACAGGAATAGTCGATGAAAAAGCATTTTTTACTGTCATTGCTCATGACGACGGTGCTCCATGCAGTCCCATTGTCCCATGGAGCCAAGGCCGAATCACCAACGCCTGGTTTTAACAACAAGATTCCAGAGTCGATCCTTACGCCCGATACGGTGGAGACAAGGATCGGCACCTTGAAGTTTTTTGACGGGATCCCCGACGCAAAAGCCGCCGCCGCGCTGTTCGACAATCTGGACCTCAATCGTGGTCTGCAGGCCTTGCTTAACGGCATGCCGGCGTCGAATTTCGAGGCCGGTCGGGCGGGCCACATTGCCCTTGGCCAGAAGAAGGCCAACCAGGTCGTTATTTTTGACGGCCTGATGGATAGTAATTCGCTGTTTCTCACCGGCAACGCCGGCACGGTCTACCTCACATCCTTTCTCGATCTGAAAAGGGACGGTCCAACAGTGGTTGAAATCCCGGCCGGCACGGGGCCCGGGATCATGGTCGACTCGTTTACGCGAAACATCATCGATATGGGGCCTCCGGGCCCGCACCGCGGCCGGGGCGGCAAATTCCTGATCCTGCCGCCTGACTATACCGAAGCCGACTTCAATGGACTCATTCCGAAGGGCGTCTACACTTTCGCCAGCTCACGCAGTTACGCGGTCTGGGTCCTGCTTCGCGGCTTCCTCAAAGACGGTAAACCGGATTACTCCAGCCACTTGTTCAGAAAGAACATCAAGATCTATCCGCTGAGTGCTGCTGCCAATCCGCCTAAGATGGAGTTCATTGAAGGGACAGGGACGGAGTTCAACACGGTTCACTCTGCCAGCTACAAATTCTACGAAGAGCTCCATGCCGTACTCGATCGTGAGCCGATCGAATTCCTTGACCCCGAGCTTCGCGGTCTATTTGCGTCCGTTGGTATCCAGAAGGGTAAGGCCTTTGCCCCCGACGAGCGGATGAAGAAGATTCTGACTCAAGCCGCGAAGTTGGGTAACGCTACCGTGCGGGCCCTTTTCTGGTACGAACGCGACCAGTCCGAATTCCTGTACAAAGGCAGCTACTGGAAGCGCGGTATGATTGGCAATTCACATGAATATCTCAAAGACCAGGGACTGGGCGGGCGCAATATCGATGCACGGGCGCAGTATTTCTACATGGCTACTTTCAACTCCCCGGCCATGGTGTGGAAGCTGATTGGTAAAGGCTCGCAATACGCCTGGGGATACCTGGACGGCAACGGCAAACATCTGGACGGCGGCAAGTCCTACACGCTGCGCCTGCCCGGAAACGCCCCCGCCAAGAAGTTTATGTCGGTCGTGGTCTACGATTCACAGACCCGCTCGATGATCCAGACCAGCCAGCGCTTCCCGAACAAGAACAATAGGCGCGACAAGATGATCGAGAACGACGACGGGTCGATTGACCTCTACTTCGGCCCCGAGGCGCCCAAGGGCAAGGAAGCGAACTGGATTCAGACGGTTCCGAAGAAAGCCTGGTTTGTCCTCTTGCGTCTCTACAGTCCGACCGAAGCCTGGTTTGATAAGACCTGGCGACCCGGTGAGATCGAATTGGTCGAGTAGGACCGAAACATTTTGGGGGCAGGCATCGGTCCGACCTGCTCCCGGTTCACTTCGATACCGAAAAGAGAAAAAATTCTAGCAGAGCAGGTCAGAAGCTAAGCTATCGCTTTAACGAGCTTCGGCTTCGTCTGCTCTGGATCGCACGAATACGATCATTCGCACGAAGCCTCGCCACCATCACGTTGCAAACGGAGCCGGGTAAAGATGTGCGAGCAGCAAGAGCCATAAAACCAATGTCAGCGTACTCGCCAGAGTCGTGACTGAGATTGTGTCGGCAACGGGCTCCTCGGGCTGTCCGTATTGGCTAGCGAGCATGATGGTTGTCTTTGCCGTCGGCACCGCCGCGCATACGACCGCTGCTATTGTATAGAGGGGATTGAGTTCGAACAACTGGCACAGCAACAAGACGAACACTGGCAAAGCGATCAGCTTGACGATTGAAGAAAAGATGATCATGGCGCCGCGCTCACGCAGCGCGTCGAGGCGTATCGACATGCCGATGGCAAACAGTGCACACGGCGTCAGCGCGCCGGCCAGAAGATTGAAATAATTTTCCACCATTTTTGGCACGCCAAGCCCCGTCAAGGCCCAGGCAATGCCGATCAGCGTTCCCAGAATGACCGGATTGAGCGCAATGCGCTGGAGGGCAACGACGATGGTTTCGCGCTCACCTGATTCCTCAGCATGGGCCCGTTCCAGCAAGGGCACCGTAACCAGGAACACCGTAACGACGATGATGTTCGCGATCGCGGCAGGCAGAACGCCCTTGTGACCCAAAGTGGCATGCAGGATCGGAAGGGCGACGAAGCCCGAGTTCGAGGCGACACTCGTAAGCGCCAGCATAGTGGCCGGGCCCAAGTTTTGTTTCCAGACATAGAGTGCGCCAAGGAGGATCGCCAAATACAACGCCGCTATCCCTCCGCCGAGGGCAGCGATGTACGGCAGGTTCAGGAGTTTTTCCGCGTCCTCTTGCGCGATCACACCGATGAGAAGCGCCGGAACGGCAACATGGAACGCGAACTGTATGAGGACTTCGGCTGTGTGTTCGGGTAGGATCTTGAGCTTTGCAAAGATGAAACCCGTGACGAGCAGCGCGAAAATCGGCAGAATCAGGCTCAGGACTTGCACGGCAGAGGTTCCTTGGTATTTTGCTAATAACAGTAAAGTCCAGGTGGATCAGCGGAGCAAGACTGCCAAGCCGGTGTGCCGCCGGCGGCTTTGGAGATTCGTTGCTTTGGCTTCGAAGTCGCGCTGGGTTGTGTAGGCTAATCAAGACTTGGATTGGCAAGCCGACTGTTTACGTCCGCAAGCACCCTTAACCATCATACTGAATGTCGATCGAGCTGTCATTCGGCCAAGGCACGCCAAAATGACCGCAGTGTTCAACAGGGAGGACTCAAAGCATGAATGTCGTCGTCGCGGCGCATGGTACTGCCTAGCATTGATGTCCGCTTTCGATCATAGCAGACATTGTTGAGCTTTGACTGAGTGGCTCACTCATGTCGGGAATATCTGCGACGTGGTGCTGGATTGGAGATTTGGCAGGGACCGTCACCCGCCCCGCCCTGCCGGCAGCACACCACGCGCGCCTCTAAAGCCCTAGCTGTTCCTTCACCTTGGCGGCGAGTTGGGGCAGCGAGAAGGGCTTCGGCAGGAATGCGAAGGTTTCTTCGCCGAGCGCCTGCTGGAAGGCTTCGTTGGGATAGCCGGACACGAAGATGATTTTCAGGTCCGGGTTTGCCTTGCGCAATTCCTTGAGCATGGTTGGGCCGTCCATGCCGGGCATGACGACGTCGGAGACGACGATGTCGACTTCGCCGTTGCACTCCTTCATGACCTCAAGCGCATCGAGCCCGTCGCAGGCTTCGAGGACTTCGTAGCCCTGGCGTTTCAAAGCCCGAACGGCGAACGAGCGCACCACGTCTTCGTCTTCGACCAGCAGCACGCGGCCATGACCAGTGAGATCAACCTTCTTGACCTTCTCCGTTGCTTCGACGCGCTCGGCAATCGCGGCTTCGTCTTTTTCATCGAGGTGATGACGCGGCAGGTAAATGCGGAACGCGGTTCCCTTGCCAAGCGTCGACTCGGGATAGATGAAACCGCCGGTCTGTTTGACGATGCCATAGACGGTGGCGAGTCCCAGTCCTGTTCCCTTACCAGGTGCCTTGGTCGTGAAGAACGGCTCGAAGATCTTTTCCAGAACCTCTGGCGTCATGCCGGAGCCTGAATCCTCAACCTCGATCAGCACGTATTCACCAGGCTGCATTCCCGACGGCGCGAGCTTTTGCGTTTCGCGCTTAGTGACGTTGCGGGTGCGGATCGACAACCTGCCACCTTCGGACATGGCGTCGCGAGCATTTACCGCCAAGTTGATGATGGCCTGTTCGAGCTGCAGCTTGTCGGTCTTGACGAACCAGAGGTCGCGGCCCGAACGGATCTTCAGTTCGATACGTTCGCCGATCGAGCGCTTCAGCAATGGCGCCAGGTCAGTCATAACTTCGCCAAGCTGGAGCGGCTCAACGAGCAACGTCTGCTGGCGGGCCAGAGCCAACAGCTTGCCGACCAATCCGGCAGCGCGATTGGCGGAAGACTTGATGTTGATGATGTCGGAGTGGGCTGGATCACCGGGACGATGCGATTGCAATAGAAAATCGGAAAAGCCGATAATCGCTGTCAACATGTTGTTGAAGTCGTGCGCAACAAATCCGGCCAGTTTGCCGACGGCTTCCATCTTCTGGCTTTGTGCGTAGCGGGCTTCGAGTGCTTTTTGTTCGGTAACGTCGATCAGATAAATAATGGCTGCTTCGGGGGCATTACGGGCGTGCGTCAGCGGGCTCATGTATAGGCGGCGGGTGTATTCGTCCTTGGGACCGGCAGTGATTTCGACGGGTTGGACGTTACCTTTGCCCTCGGCGACCTTCTCCAGGCCAGCGGCAATCGCCGCTCTGGTATCGGCATCAACGGAACGGGTTAGAATGTCGAGAGCGGGTTTCGCGTTGGCGGAGCCGTCAACAATCATACGCGAGAAGGATGTGTTGGCGCTGACGATACGGCCGTCACGTCCGATGGTGGCAATGCCGAGCGGTGCGGAGCGGAAGAAGCGTTGAAAGCGGGCTCCCGCGATCTCAGAATCGGCCTCCTCGAGCTCGTCAGTATCTCGCTCCACGGCGGCCAGGATTACCCCCCTGGAGCCGTCGGGTGTCGGTTGCGCGATAATGCGGACAGGCAGGAGACAGCCGTCTTCACGGACTAGGTCGAAATCGCAGCTTGATGCGTCCTTGCCCTCCTGGTGGGCCATTCCGATCAGAAGCTCGGCGCCGTCCGAGGTAACTAGATCGGAAAGCTTCAAACCGCGAGACAACAGGTTGGCGGGCTCGCTAAATCCAAGCCAGGTCGACAGCGTATGGTTCAAATGGCTTAGCGTGCCGTCCGCACGGACCGAGGCGAGACCAACCGGAACGCTGTTGTACCCGGCAAGCGTCGCTTGTAGATCCGACAGTGCCTGTTCCTGTAAGGCGTGGTCCGCCGTCACATCACGAATGCGCCACAAGACCAAAGGTTCTTTTTCAACACCGA
>DAOUZE010000222.1 GCA_030665765.1 Filomicrobium sp. | reverse complement strand
CTGCCTATGGTGGATGCATCGACGGGAAAGTACTGACCGTCAATCGCATCACCAGGAGGAGACTGGGACAATGTTCACGGCTATCAATACGAAATTCGCGCAGACCACCCTCGCCATTGCAGCCACAGTCGTGGTTGGTATCGCAATCGCATCGGCTCCGGCATCGGCTAAAGGCGGCCGCCAGGTACAGACGCAAGACTACAAGTTCAAGAAGGCGATGCACGGCTATGAGGGCCACGCCAGCGGCGGCTACTATTGCTCATACATTCGCATCCCGAAGCGAGTTTGCCGGGGTTCGTACTGCAAGGTTCGCGGTTGGACGTTGCGCCAGGAGTGCCGCTAAGCCGCTACGGCCAAACCCATCAACGCGACGGTACTGGCGCCTCCTCCTCGCCAGCCGTCAACCTCGCCCGCGCTCGGTCAGTCGCATTGCCTGAGCGCGGGCGTCTTTACAAGCGCAACGAGCGTTGCTGCCGCGTCACTCGGCCAAGCGCACGCCGTCACTCGACATCACCTTGCCGGTCATGATGTCCACCTGGATTTGAGCAGCTCCTTGCGCCTTCGCCACGTAGCGTCCAGAACAGCGACGAGGATCCCCAGAACAAGAAGTTGGCGAATCTGCAGTGTGGAACCGATAGGTCTCGAACGGGGCTTCAATTTTGCGTTCTTAGCCGAGTAAGACACCAGGGGGCTGAAATAAGCTACTGGCACTTACTAATCAGCTCAATCTCCCCCGTGAGTGCTGACGGGGAACAGACGCGAGCGGTTGAGCGATGCTCGAGATGTGGGTGGTTAATGGCGCTGGACACTAATGGTCGGGTGGCAACAGCTTGACCCGATTACCGTGCAAGCAAAAACATGCACGCCTGCGCAACCATAAATTAATTTACCAATTTGTTGATCAGGCATTGGCACGGTGCTTCACCCCCGTAAAAGTCGGGTGATGGAGAGTGGTTCCAGCCTTTCCTGTTAACCCCTAGTCCGAAACAAATGAAGCGACACGTCTGGCCTGTTGGCGGCAACGCAACAATGGAACGAGCCCATTATGCTTAGAGAACTATCTCAAAACCAGCGCTGGTGGATTCGTGCTGGCGACCGTGGGCTGCGCATCGGTCGACTACTTACTGACTCGGAGGGCACGAATTATTTCTTAATCGTTGGAAATAATGACTGCTTCTATAACATCGACGATGTTCACCCAATCGCTCCGATAAATCGACCTCTCAATAAAAAACAATTACCCATCGCTCGTCTGCAAACATCGGAACCGACGCAGAAACATAGGCGCAGCTGCGGAAGCCGGGCTCTCTCATTTAATGGCTGGACAGTTTTCCGCTGCGGCAAATGCGCTTCCTGTCGCATTAAGGGGCATAGACACTCAGGGAATTAGACCTACTGAGACTAACCGACGCGCGCCGCAGCGCATAAACAAACACCTCCAGCGATCTCACTGATTGAGAACGGAGACGGTGTTTCCAAAAATATTGGTTGAATGATGTCGCAGCCTGGACAACCTTGAAGGCTGTGTCAGGTGTGGAGCTTCTGCAGCTCATCGAGACCCACAAGGCCTCAATCGCTTGGAATGAGAGCTACCTGAGAGAGCGAGGTTTGCTGAAAGAGTGGAAGAAGTGAACTACGGCTACGCCAGAGCATACAGGTCAATTAGCCGACGACCTTCCACTTATCGCCAGCTTGCCTCTCAACGAACCAGCTTCTGCCGCACACGTTCAACTTGCCGGTGCCGCTGTCGACGTCCCAGGAGGCAATCTTGCCGCCGTGTGAATCTCCATCAGCTAACCTAATCGAGACTTTGCTGTCCGCCGTTGGGTGTTTGTACCAAACTGCATTACTAGGATCGGGCTCCGTAACTTTTATCGGAGTCGCCTCGAACGTGGTTCCGACATTCCACTCGCTGTAATCTGCGTGCCATTTGAAAATCTCATAAGAAACATCATCGTCACTCATCAGTAAGTCCTCCTCGGAGCGCAGGCCTTCCAACGGAGCCCGCACGACAGTTTTCAAGCAAAAGTCAAAATCTGGCACTGAAAAATCCGCGCCAGGTCCATAAGCCGTCGATGTTGGCTAGTGAGGAGAGAACCACGTGGGCTGGTGAACCAAACAGCGTCGGGAACCACCTTTCCAGGGGTGTCACGATAAAGCGCATTCTTACGATCGTGATATGGGCCCTCGGAATACCTCTTGTGTTCGGCTGGCTGCTTTTGTTGCTTACCACTGTTGAAATGTGGACCGCCGGCCACGCGCTAGCCGCCGTTAGAACCACCTGGATCGCTCATCCATAGTCACCCGACCAGGTTCGGTGATCACGAAGAGTTTCGCTTGAAGTTACCGGATCATTAGTACCGGCGCCTTCCGAATCACCTTCTAAGTTGCGGTGTATTCAAGTCGAATCGGGCTCTCGGCTATCCGTTGTTCGTCAGTTCGCAGGTCCCAGAGAGAATTGGAGGTAACGGATGAAGACGCTGTTTATTTTGGTCGCCATCGCTGCCTTGATCGCGATAGCTAAGACGCCTCAGGATTTTTCGGATTGGAAAGTTGCCGCGCATGCACCTCCGGCGTCTGTAGAGCTGACGGCTTGGTCGGGACATTTTGAGGGGCCGCTTGCTAGCACAGTTCGTTAGTAAAGCAGCGGTCTAGTGAGGCCTGCAGAATTATCGCCGGCTGTCACTCTTGGAGGGCAAAGAACTTGGCCGTGCGGGGTTGCGTGAGTCTCTGTGGCAGCAGGCTGCAAAAAAAATCCGTCCCCCGCTCATGCGGAAAGCAGACTCAGTTCAGTTGGGCTTGTCGTCATTCGAGTCGATACATCGCATCCACTTCCGTGGCTGATCAAGGTCGTTATGCGCGAAATGCCGAACCTATGCCGACACGAAGTGGTCGGAAATGGCCGACATGTTGAGCCGTTTGCGCACCCATCCGGTTGCAGGGAACGCCCGGGCTGTTGCTTCAAGGCAAGAGCGATAGAAGACGCCTTGGACATGCCTGGGTCTTTGCCTGCTCAGAGACGAAGAGCAGGCACCAGTCTGTTTCACGGGCTTCCCTGTTGCGCCTGCTGATTGCTTCACAGCCTTGTGCCTGGCGCCGGATTCTTTTTCTTGCCTGCCCGAGAGAGCCCGCCCATCCCGATTCCCATCGGCATGACGGAAGTAGGTAGAGGGACCACTGGCTCAGGCTCTCCGTGTGAGCGTGCTCCAGGGTCTCTCCCTGTGCCTAACCAACCCTCCCTCAACCCTCGGCATGACAGGTAGTTAGTAAGACTCACTAACAGCTACCAACACACACCGCGGCAATCGAAACCGACAGAATCCCGCCAAACAACGTCGATCCAGGATCCAAAAAAAATCGGCCGTTTCGGCGCCGGCGCAGGTCGGCCGCTGGTGGACGTCGCTTCGATTGATGCAAGCAGAACTTTGACCCAACGAGTACGCTGACCGGGCATGCCCGAAATAGCTGGCTGGGGCGAGCCGTTGGCACGTGGACCGCGCCCCAGCCAATTGTTGCCCCAGACCGCTCGGTGATTGGATAACGCACAGCCCGGAGCCGCTGGGGTGCGGCGGAATAAGTAGACGCCTCTGTCCAGCAAACAACGAAGTAGTGAGCGGGACGCGTGATTAAAGTGCCATGCGTCAATATTTCAATAATTAAACGATATTTCATAGGGGTAAGACTGTTGCTTAAGACCTTATCTGCATTGATCCTTGTGAATTAAACGCTCGGATCAATCGTGGTGCGCTTTGCGTCGTCGCCGCCAAAAAGATCGGCGTTTCGACTCGCATTTCGCGCCGCTATCTCAAAGGACGCTTGCGTTTTGCGACAGCCGAAGGAGAAAAGCCTTGGAAGCGCGAAGGCATTTCCCGCGCGACTGGGTACCGCCGCCGTGCTCGGCAGAAGTCATGCGGATCGAAGGGCTCCTGAACCAGGCGTCGAAACCGTATTTGCAGACAGTGAGGCTCCGTTTCGCTCCTTAACCTTTGCGGCGTTGGCCTTTGCTTCTTCAGCCAAGTCGTCGATGACCGACCGAGCGACCAACAGAAAACCAAATGACACGAACACGATTCCCAATATCAAAGCGATTTCGGTCACTGGTGTTTGTCCCCTGGCGCTTCAAATTCGCTGTCGTCAGCTTCAAGAAAGTTTGGCTTAAGCACACTTAAGCTGAGTCGGAGCCCGTTCGTCGAGTTGTCTCACCTTCCATGTATGTCGGTGCTCTGGGATACTGCGCTGACGACACCGACACCAAGACAGTCCACCAGCCCAGATGCTGGCCCATAGCGGCCGGATTCTAACTTAGATACTGGCACCGTGATTGGGGGTTGGCCACCCGTCAGCACTCACGGGACAGATTGAGCTGATTGCGTAAGAGAGACTTACCGGTTCATCATAACCCCGAGGAGGGAGACGATGACTGACAGGAATGCGCGCCGCCCGCGCCGCCCTTCCAGGACGATGCGGATCTTCTCTTCCGAACTATAGCGCTTGCGGGTCTGGCGGCGGATCTCACGGACATGTTGCTCGGCCGAAGGTTGCGGCCCGGATTTTGATCTCATCTTCGCCCCATAATGGCTACGATGATCTCAAAACCCTGTCTTCCCGATTCGCCTCAAGATGTCTCGCGAATTATGACGGGGAACATGGCCATCTCCAACACTCCATCTTGCCGGAGTTGTCACATTAATTGAAATTGGCCCGATATGGACGACCGATCGGCAGGCTAAGCCGCTGAAATCCCACGCGTCAAAATCAGCCGCTGTCGGCAAATTCCTGTCAATCAGACTTAAAGTGACAACGTCCTCAGCAGAGACGCCAACCAAAGAGCGCAAAAAGCTCATTGACGCCTACTGGGCGGGACACATCATGGCGCTCGTCAATGTGGTTGCGCTGGGAACCGGATTCGACGCACCGGCAACAGACCTAATCGCACTGGTCAGACCGACACGCTCTAAGGTGTTGTACTACCAGATGGCTTGTCGGGGCTCCAGTCGATCACCATATACAGTCAAGCAGGATTGTGTCCTATTCGATTTTGGTGGCTCGACACTGAAACTCGGGCGCATCGAGTGGATCGATTGGAAGAGCCCGCCAACGCGTCGCTCAAAAGAAGATCGCCCCGCCGTTTGGTCCTGCAAGGAGTGCGGAGAATACAACCCCCTCACGAGTAGAACGTGTGAAGGATGCGGATACGAAAGACCGACGCCCAAAGCGGCGAGTCTGGAGGAGACGCTATCCGGAACGGACCTCGCGGTAGGTTTGAAGGACCAAGAGCGGCTAGCAAGAGTTGATCGCGCCACCGCCACGATTTTTCAGATCAGCACCGGCACTCACCTCAAAATCATCATGCACCTCGACGGCCACGATGAACCGGCGAACGACACGCTTTGGTTTGGCTGGCGTCAAAAGTGGCAGCGCCAAAAAGCAGAAGAAAAATGGACCGAACACGGCGGATCACTACTCATACCTCGTAATGCCGATGAAGCAATGGGCCGTATCGCCGAACTCAAAAAACCAATGATGGTTTTCGGAACTCCTCGTGAGGCGCATGGCATCACCTATTGGAATATCCGCCGAACCTACTGGCGTGACATTCCGCAAATATGAAGAACAGGAACTGACCAAATGAATAATTCAGACTGTGAAGTTTTGCAGGAGCATATCCTGCGATGTCTCAATGATGGACCGAAGGGCCTAAATGACCTCGCCGGGTTTGACATTAACTGCAGAAGCCAGGTTTACGAAATACTGAACCGCCTAGAACGCAAAGGGCTTATCCGATCATGTGGCGATGGCTGGCAGGCCATCACTCGCATGAAAATCCGGAAAAGCAAATTCAGCACTGCCGACGGCCTTGTCACATAAACATGGCTCGGTCGCAGAAGATCTACGACTACCCAATTTCAAGCCGCCGCTGTCACGTCTTGCCATCTCTCCATCGCCGCAGCACGAAACTGCCGAAGTGTTCGACGTGGTATGAGATGGCGCTGAATGTTGAAGGTATTGTAGATGTCGGCATGTGTTGAAAGAAATCTCTGAGCTGACCCGGCAGATTTGAAGCGCTGCATGCGCCGCTCTCGCTGCCGGTTCGGCAAGTGAGAATTCTCGGCTCGATTGTTACTTCGCCCG
>DAOUZE010000534.1 GCA_030665765.1 Filomicrobium sp. | reverse complement strand
GGGACCAAGCCCCGCGCAGATGATTTTACCCATTGGCTATTTCTTTATTCTTTTCGGCTTGCGAGAGCGTTGATGGCTGCAACCGTGATTGCAGATCCACCAAGACGTCCCTCGACGATGAGCGCTGGTGCGGGCGGGTTTGAAATTAATGCGTCTTTGGATTCAGCGGCTCCCACGAACCCGACCGGGCAGCCGACGATGGCGGCCGGCCGTGGACAGCTCGGATCTTCTAACATATTCAGCAGATGAAACAGAGCTGTCGGCGCATTGCCGATCGCGACAACAGCGCCAGCCAGATCAGGCCGCCATAGCTCTATCGCCGCAGCACTGCGGGTCGTCCCCATCTTTGCTGCGAGCTCGGGGACACCGCAGTCGTTCAAGGTGCAAATCACTGTGTTGTTTGCTGGAAGGCGCGAACGTGTAATTCCTTCACTCACCATCCGAACATCGCACAAGATTGGCGCCCCAGCCTCCAATGCGGCCCGGGCCACAATCGCCATTCCAGGTGTGAAGAGTACGTGGCACTCAAGGCCGACCATGCCAGCCGCATGTATCATGCGGGTGACCACCCCATTTTCCTCTTCACTAAACCTCGAGAGGTCGGCTTCGGCGCGGATCATGGCAAAGGATTGCTGGTAGATTTTGCGACCATCTGTCTCGAACGTGTGCGGCATTACGATGCCTCGAAGAGTGAATGCGGTAACAACAGGATTTTTTCTGCTGTGAGGTTGGTCCGGTGAGCCCGGTCACACGCCCGGCCGTTTTGGATCAGATCAAACCCTTCGCGTGTTGCGCATAACGTAACGGTAGCTGGCGTGGGATGCGCGCAACCCTTGGCACACCCGGAGACGTGCAGATGACTACCTTTCGGCACATGCGGTGCTAGTGCCCGCGCGAGCTCCCGCGTTTGCGCATGCGCCTGCAGACAGCCAGGTGCTCCAGTGCAGGCGGTCGTGTTGAGCCGCGGATCATCCGCTTTCGTTATGAGGCTTTCGGCATCCGGCACATCGGATATGCCGTGCAAGAATAGCATGCGCCACGGTGTGAGGCGTATCTCTCTACCCATCTCGGCAAACTTGCCAAGCGTCTCTGCATGAAACTGTCCGTGCTCGGCGGCAACGAAAAACCCCTCGTCATGTAGTCCCGGTGCAGGCGTTGGGGTCGATGCCGCCGGCAAGGCGTTCCAGTCCTGTGCATTCGACGGGCGAGGTCCGTTGGCAAGATGCTTTGCCATTCGGCCTCGACCCTCCTGCACACCCCCAGATTCAGCGAACCAGGACGCAAGTGCCAGTGCGGCTTCAGGCGCTTCGGAACGCGCCACGAATGAGCCGAGGGGCGCGCCATCCGCTCGCACTATGAGCTGACCGCAAGCCGTCCGCTCCAGACGGATATCGGCTGAAACTTCAGGGAGTACCGGGGCTTTGCCGGTATCGATAGCGAATCCAAATTTGCTCGGCAGATCCGGTGCGCGGTCGAGGACTTCTTCCAACGCGGACGCGAGTTCACTTGTCTCGGGGCCGTGTCGTTCGCAGCGAAAGGGTGTGACGATAATATTGCGACGGGTTTCGGCGATCACGTTTCGATCAATCA
>DAOUZE010000201.1 GCA_030665765.1 Filomicrobium sp. | reverse complement strand
TGCAGCGTGTTGGAATAACGAGCCGCGCTATCACTTGGTGTGGAATTAAAAGCCAGTGGTTCTTTCTCTGGCTGCGACACCAAGAGAAATCTGTATGTCTGACCTGGACTGATCCCACGGACGTGGCCACGGTAAGCGATGGTAATGGGGGCTGCGGTGCAACATCGGCTGGAGACTGAAAGCTCTCTTTGAGTGACAACAATATCGAGGTCATGGCCCCGATAATGAAAACAAGTGCGAAGGCATTCGAGCTCTTCGGGAAGAAGAGGATTGAAGCTTAGCATGTTAGCGCGCACCTCGACCCCAGTGTAACAGCGCTGAACAAGATCCACGCTCCCGGCCATGGCGCCAAGATGAATACCTTCGGCGGTCGTGCCACCTTGAAGATCTGTGAAGTCGCTGTTCAGCGCCTGCTTGAAAAGCTTCCAGGATCCTTTGCGGTCCCACCGCGATAGGATCCACGCATGAGTTACCCAGCTCAGCGTGGAGCCATGCGAGGTTCGCCTATGGTAGTACTCGATGTTCCTGCCAATCATTTCGGGCGAAAAATTGTAGCCCAGTCGATCGAAAATCTCTTTTAGCTCCTCTGTAGAAAACAGGTAGAAGAGCATCAGTACGTCGGCCTGCTTGGCTACCTTATAGCGGTTCGCGTCATCGCCCTCTGCCTCAAGAATGCGATCGAGCCGTCGAACGTCGCCATATTTTTTGGAATAGTGCTCCCAGTCGAGTTCCTCAAGCCCCTCATAGCCCTCGAACTGGGAGATAATTTCCCCCTTGTGAAATGGCACGGTCAGTTTGCGACCGATGTTGTCCCAGTGCTCGATCTCTTCTTCGGTGATATTGAGCTTGTTACGCAGCCGAGATTGCTCAGCCTCGGGCAGCATGTCCCAGGCATCAAGGGTGCGTGCGACACCCCAAGCCACCATGATGTTAGTGTAGGCGTTATTCTTGACACCAGCGGCTTCCGGAGAAGCGGGACCACGAGTGTGAAACTCATCTGGCCCCATAACTCCCTCAATATGGAAACGTCGCCGAGAGTCGTCATAGCGCGCCATACTCGCCCAGAAGCGTGTGATTTCCAACATGAGCTCGGCCCCATAGACAGCTAGGAATTCGTGGTCCTCGGTGACCTGGAGATACTGCCAGACGTTATAAATAATCGCAGCATTGACGTGCCGCTGCAGATAAGACGTGTCAGCTATCCAGCGGCCGGACATGGGATTGAGATGTAAACGCTGTGACTCTTCACGCCCGCTACTACCGCTCTGCCAAGGGAACATCGCTCCCTTATAGCCAGCGCTTCTTGCTGCTCTCCTTGCCGCCGGAAGGCGCCGGTACCGGTATAGTAATAACTGACGCGTGATCACCGGCATGCGGAGATTGACGAACGGGAAAATAAAGAGCTCGTCCCAAAAGATGTGGCCACGATAGGCTTCGCCATGCCAGCCACGCGCCGGCACCCCCACGTCGAGATCGACGGAGTGCGGCGAGACAGTTTGAAGAAGTTGGAAGATATGTAGTCGCAGCTTCAACTCGGTATCGCCGCCGGCCAGAGTATCGATCTTAATGCCAAAGAGCCTCCAGAGATGTTCCCAGGCCAGCTGGTGCTCCTTCTTCAGCTCCGCGAAGTCGCCGCACTCGCAGAGCTCACCGATTGATGCTTCCGCTGGCTCTGAAATGGCCGCATCCTTGGATGAGTGTAAAGCTACAACTTTTTCGACACGAACCGTTTCGCCCGCTGAGACGGTGGACCGAAAAAGAAGCGAGATTGTATCCTGCGTCTCCTCGACGCTTTCCTCAGTCTCGGCCGGCGCATCGCCAAGCCGAACCCGTGTCCGCGCGGCGATGGCAAGCTCGCGACGTGACTGCTTCATCCGTGAGCGCAACAAAATCGTTTCTCGGTCGCATCGCGACTTTGCTAGCGTCTCCAGGTGGCGATTAGCCAGTGAGCGGTAGCGCGCCACTCCCTCATTGCGGACCGAACCGTCAATGCCAGAGCGGATACTGACAGGTCCGGACCAATTCTCTAACTTGAGTTCGATGTTGAGTGCGGCGCAGTGAGGACGTGACATCGACACCATGCGCTCCTCCTGCCAACGTAAAACTCGCCCCTGCTCGTCGCGAAGTCGAAGCCAGCGATGCAGCACACCCTCTTTCACATTAAGTTCTTCACAGTGCTCCAGCGCCTCAAGATCGTTCAACTGTAGCCAAGGTGCATCGCCCAGCCGCACCATAAGCTGCAAAGCGTTAGGACAATTAACGAGATCCTCGTTCTCTATCTGCTGGTCGGCAACATGACTGACTAATCTGTCATAGCCACCGGCTAGGTACGTGCCCGGATAGTGCGTCCCGTCTGCGGTCGCATCGGCTGGCGCACCGCGTACGGTGAAGTAACCATTCCCGAGGGTGAACAAGGATTCCCTTGCACCCTGTTGCAACGGATCGAAGCCCCTGAAAGCAAGCGCCCAACTATTAATTTGCCGCTTCATCCAAAACCTCGGCTAGATGCTGCAAAAAGTTGCGCACCCCCTCTGGATCTGCCACACGGTATCTCGCGCGTGTCGGCTGGGACCCGCCAACCTTCAGGCTAATGCCACGCTTGCCGAGTAGTTCGAAGGCATCCTCGTCGGTCACGTCATCACCGATAAAGATCGGCACGACATCGGGACAATCGAGATTGAGCTCCCGGAGAATCCAGAGCAACGCTCGACCTTTGTCCCATTCTATGTTGGGGCGAAGCTCGTAGACTTTCTTACCCTTGATTATGCTTAGCCGCGGTTCAGCCGCGAGCACTCCGTCAATTGCGGCCTTAACCTCGGCTAGCCTAGTTTCGTCGACCAAACGGTAGTGAACTGCCACCGAAAATGTCTTGTCCTCGATGATAACACCATCGATCCCGTTGAGACGCATGTGAAGCGCTTTCACCGCCGACCTAACTGCTGGAACATAATCGGCACCGACTGTGTTGCGGATTGGATGGGCTTCCGGCCCGTCAATTTCGAAGCCGTGGCTGCCTGCATAGATGACGGTATCAATGCCGACGCGCTTGGCGATATCGGGAAGCATCCGTCCACTAATTATTGTGACTGGGCAAAACGCTGCGAGCCGGCGAACGATTTCGCGAATGCCATCGTCGAGAATCGCCAGGTCCGGGCGTTCAACAATCGGTGTTAGCGTTCCATCATAGTCAAGAAACAGCGCAACGCGCTTGTTCTTAAGCTGCGCCTCCACTTCTCGAGTTATCTCCGCGGTCGATTGCAGGACGTCCTGTTTTGACTCGTGATTGCTAGCCGGTAGGAGCTGTGCGAGTCCGGTCACGACACAATCGGCGCCATTGGCCAGCAAGTCAGGACCGATGTTCAACCGGTCCACCCCAACGACAAACCCAAAGTGCCCGGCTTGAGCCGCCTGCACTCCAGAGATTGAGTCCTCGACGACCACCGCTTCGCGGGGCGCTATCTGAAGCTGGTGCGCTGCTTCTAGAAACGTATCTGGCGCTGGTTTACCAGCCAACTGCATCCGCTGGGCAACATTTGCATCGATCTGAACATCAAACTTTCCAAGAAGTCGAGCCGATCGAAGTACGGAGCTGCAGTTCTGGCTGGAGGAAATGATCGCAAGGCGGCAGCCGAGCGCGCGCAGCTCGTGAATGACGCGCAGCACACCTGGGCAAGCACCAATCCCGAATTTTTCTAAAAGCTTTAAAAATTCCTCGTTCTTTCGTGCGGCAATGTCTTTGATCGAAGGCAGCCCCGGCGCGCCTTCGGCCTCTTCCTCGCCAATTTCAAAGCCGCGCGAGACGAGAAATGCCCTGATCCCATCTTCTCGTGGTCTTCCATCCACATATCTTGCGTAGTCCCTCTGGATATCAAATGGCCTGAACTCCACCCCTGTTGCGCTGGCGTGTATCCGCAGGATCTCATCGAAAAGTTCTTTCCACGCCAATGCGTGCAGGCGCGCTGAGTTTGTTACCACTCCATCAAGGTCAAAGAGTACGGCCCTAAACCTACGCCAGTCGACAGATGCACACGGATCAGAATGCGGAATGCAGCGTTTCGAAAGGGGCTTGCCGTTTGAGCGACTCTCTTTGCTTCGCATAGCTACATCACACAATTTTCCAATAGTTCTGAGCCTATTGGCGCTCTGCGCCATAGCCTCCGTGGCCAAATGGAGAAAGGCGCCGACTAGGCAGCACTAGATTTCCACTCCCCACCCGTTAGATCAGCCAGTCGCTCGATGAAACGACTCGACCAAGCCTCTACACTACTCGCTTCGAGGATATGGTTCATCGACTCCCACCGAGCTTGTCTTTCTGCGAGTGGCATTTCAACGGCACGCCCCAGTGCTTCTGCCACGCGCTCGATCTCAAAGGGGTTGACTATGAGTGCTCCGTCCAACTCTTCGGCGACACGAGCGAATTGAGAGAGAATGAGCACCCCTGGGTCCTCAGGCCTCTGCATGACGACGAAATCTTTCGCCGTAAGGCTCATCCCCTCGCTGAAAGGCGTGATCAATCCGACTCGACAAACCCGATAAAGTGCAGCCAACAGCGACGGCGGGAGAGCCCCATGGAAATACCTTATGGGCGTCCAATCGAGCGTCGAGAACCTTCCATTGATACGTGAAAATTCAATCTCGACCTCGGATCGAACATCCTGAGATTCCTCTAGCCAGGAGCGTTGCGGCACGATTGCCTGGATCATGATGTCGCGGCCAAACCGCTCCTTCCGGGCCTTCAGAAAAAGCTCGAAACTTCTGAGTCGCTCGACGATGCCCTGAGTTGGATCAAGCGTGCCCCACGATCCGATCAGGTTGCCGTCGGGAAAATATGCTCGTAGCTTAGCTTCCTCGTGTTCGACGATTGGCGCCGCAGCCACCCTACGGATCTTCGCCACGTCGATAGGAATCGGAAACACGCCCGTAGCAACCTCCCCGTGCGGCCCCGTCAATCCTGTCGCGTGCAAACTCGCATTGAGCGTCGCTTCCGCGGCCTGCTCGAAGTTCTGCAGGCAATTGCGGCCCTGAAATCCCAAAAGATTGAAACGGCACAGGCTCTTCAAGAACTGAGACTGCCTGGGAAGCACCTCAAGGATTTCAGGCGCAGGAAATGGCGCATGTAAAGTAAAACCGAGCGGACCAGGAAAGCCTACCTCTCGCAACGATTCCGCGAGTGGAGCGTGTAGGTAGTCATGGACCCAGATGATGTCGTCGTCCCTGAGAAAATGTTTGAGGGCACAGGCCAGCCTGTGGTTTGCATCCAAGAAGATGCGGTACGCCTCATCATCATAATTCATTAGGTCAGGCCGGCCATGAAGGATGGGCGTAAGAATATGACAATCGACGATATCTCGGACGGCGGATAGCTCGGTGCGTGACAGCCCAAGACCAGCCCAAGGATTTTGAAGGCAGTAATTAGGCTGCAAACTCTCATGCGGGGCGTCCGAGGCTTGACGCTCCCAGCCGGTCCAGCAAGCCGAACGCGCAACGCGGATACTCTCGATGACCTGTGCCGTTCGATCACATTCTAGGTCATGCAAGCCGCCGGGAATTGGGCTTGCTATAAGGTGCATGCGTGCTTGTGGCATTGAACTAGGGCTTAGTGGATTTCTGCTAATGATAACGGGGTTGGCTTGATCAATTACCCTGCAGCGAACGTGCGCAGAGAGTAACTCCTGCATTAGGCTTAAGCCAAATAGGAGGCAACCCTACCAGAGCACCCTGCGATGGAGATTGACACTCATCAATAAGCTCTTGGCCTCTCTGGCTGCTGTTCCCCGTCAGCACTTATGGGACAGATTGAGCTGATTGCGTAAGAGAAACTTTCCAGTTCATCGTAACCCCGAGGAGGGAGACGATGAGTGACGGGAATGGGCGCCATCTGGACAGCGCCGAGAAGACGGTTCGGGACATCCGTAGGGCGACGCGTCGGAAGTTCTCTGCCGACCACCTGCCAGGCGATATCGACGAGGCCCATGAAGCAATCCCCGCGTCTAGCGTCTTACCTGCAAAAGGATGAATATTCCAGGTTGATCAAAGTGCGTCCATAGCCGATTAATCAGAGTTTCAGTGCAACAGAGCCCACGAATGCGCTGTCATGATATCAGGCACCATATCAAACTCGAGTTCTGTTTAGACCCTGCGTCGCAGGTGTTAAGAAACGAGGCAACGACGCTGTTGCAGGCGTTAGCCAGTAGAATAGGCGCAAGTTTTAGGCGATCCGCTTTGGTACAAATCACAACACCGCTCCTCGCAGTCGACTGTGTCGCCTTCGACTGGACAGGATGCGTGATACTTGTGAAACGACGTCACTCTCCCTTTCAGTCCCGTCTGGCGCTTCCCGGCGGTTTCGTAGAGATTGGAGAAACCGTCGAGAATGCCTGTCGGCGGGAGTTCTATGAGGAGACTGGACTGAATGCCGGTCGGCTCAACTTGGTGGGCGTTTATTCGGACCCTGAGCGTGACCCTCGCGGTCATGTCGTGAGTGTTGCTTTCGCGTCCGTCATAGCCCGGGAGCGCGCTCGGGCCGGCGATGATGCCGAGCATGTAGAATGGGTCTGCGACTGGTTCAAAGCAAGCTTAGCGTTCGATCACCAGCAGATTCTCATTGACGCCTCACGTACTATGCGGCGCCGGCGCAAGATCCAAGCTGCATCGAAGGCTCGCGG
>DAOUZE010000379.1 GCA_030665765.1 Filomicrobium sp. | reverse complement strand
GCTTACCTCTGGTGTGTTTCATGTCTTGCTCGCCGAGCCATTCCGACAGATCGCTAGCGATGTAGGATGGACCGTTGTCCGATAGCAGACGAGGACGATGCTTGATGGTGACATCCGAAGCGGCCATTCCGCTGCACAACTTCCAAGTTACAATGTAGCGCGAGAAGTCATCCAACACCGTCGATAGGAAGAACCAACCCCAACGCACGACCTTCAGGTAAGTAAAGTCGGTCTGCCAGAAGCTGGTTGATGGCCGTTGTCGGGTTCTGGAACTTGTCAGCGGCCTTCAGGACGATGAAGGCCGGACTGGTGATCAGGCCATGCGCCTTCAATATCCGATACACGCTGGATTCCGAGACGAATGAACGCTTCCGGTCGGTGAAGGCCACGGCCACTTCACGCGGGCTCAGATCTGGTTCATCGAGCGCGAGTTCGAGGATCTTCTCGCGCACATCATCAGGGATGCGGTTCCCGACACGGAGCGGTTTGGGCCGATGATCCTCAAGTGCATCGAGACCACCGGACTGGTAGCGATCATACCATGCGTAGAACGTCGATTTGGGAATGCCGAGCTGATTAAGCGTGCGCTGCACCGGTAACGTCGATTGCTCGACCAGGCGGATGATCTCCAGCTTTTCGGATACGGGATACCTCATTCGATGTCCTCCCCATCCGCGATCACGCTTTTTTTGAGCAGCCGGTTCTCCAACGTGACCTCGGCCAGCGCCTCCTTGAGTTGCCGCGCTTCAACTCTCAGATCCTTGACTTCGTCTGAGGTCGCTTCCCGCACAGCGTCGCCGGCGAGCCGCTTCTTGCCGGCTTCGAGGAAGTCTTTCGACCAGCGATAGTAAAGGTTCTGGTTGATACCTTCCTTGCGGCACAGCTCGGCGATCGTCTCCTCGCCACGCAGGCCTTCAAGGACGATGCGGATCTTCTCTTCCGCTGAAAACTTCCGGCGCGTCGCTCTACGGATATCCCGGACGGTCTTGTCTGCGCTGCCCGCACGGCGCTCATTGGGGCGAAATGCGCCGAACTAGCTTCGCGCAACACTAGGTAACGATGGACGGGGAGTTATCCACCCCTGTCCAATTCTGGCCCAAATGATGCCAGCCACTGTCCACTCCTCCCTAGACTTGGGCGCAGGCTGTGTCAAAAGCACCCGCGCCCATCTTTTTTGTCTCGTAAACGGCTTTCGACCTGAGCGGTGATCTTTCTCCAGCGCCTTGAGTTCGGAGAGTTGCAAGCGCCCCATGCCGCCGAACTTCTTTCGCCAGGTGTAATACGTCGCGTCGCTCACAAATTCCCTCCGGCAAGCCGTAGAAACGTCACTGCCCAATGCCAAATGCAGCTCGATCTCACGTAAGAGCCTCAAGATATCTTCATCTGAATGCCGCTTCCGGGCTATCGCATGCACCTCCGACTGGCAGCAACATAATGGCCCAGTTTTAAGGGGCAGTGACAATGGCGGACACGGTGCAAGTCAGACGATCATAGCTCTAGCGCGTTTAGCTTCGGGCCGGTGCTCCGCAAAAGTCCCATAGCGTATTCGCAGCGCTGACTACGGTCCGTTTATACCCCGGCGTCGTAAGTAAGATCGCAAGCTACAACGGAGGTGGACTCTAGATGCTGGGAAACATTGCGGGGCGACGTTTTCAGCGAACTACTAATCGCCACTGCCTCAGAACGCGTGTTCGTGCTCTCGCTCTTTTGCTCGGGACGTTCGGATTAGCTAGCGGTGCGTTGGCCTTTTCAAACAGCTTTTCGGTGGACCTGCCGCGTTATCTTGGGGACTGGTATGAATATGCGCGCACGCCGAACGAATTCGAAGACAACACCTTATCGAAGGACGGAAAGAGTTTTGGGCCTTGCTTTGCAGCGCGGACAACTTATCGAGCTGATGGAGATGATGCCATCAGATTGAAGAATTCTTGTGAGCGGCGCGCGTCAGATGGTTCGACAATCACCGACAGCGTTACTGGCAGGGCTGTGTTGCGAGCGGGTACTCAAGGGCGCGAACTGCAAATTGCTTTTGGCTCCGGGATCGCCCAGTTTTTCCAGAGGGCGATCTCCGGCGGCGGCTTCCCCTATTGGATTTATTGTATCGGTCCGGTTAATCGAAATGGGCTTTATGACTGGGCTGTCGTAAGTGGGCCGAACAAGGAGTATATCTTTGTTCTGACACGGGCTCAGGAGATCGCGGATGAACTGCGCGCTAACATTTTGCGATGTAGCGCCGAACAGGGCCTTCCTGTAGACAAGCTCATATATCGCCATCGCGATCCACAGCAGTAGGATGGTTTGCGAAACCCGCCGCAACAAGGCTCAAGACGGAAACGTTCTTGTGACGCCTCTACCACGATGTCTGCTTTGGACCCGCTTCCGGACCAGTACTCACCAGCCTCGACGTGTAAAGTCCCCTTCCTCCAGGCCACCTAATTGGTGGGTCTCTGCATTGTTTCTGGCACCGGTGCGCGCATGCTGAGGGCCTCACGCGGTCGCACGTGATTGTATTGGCGGAGCCACTGATTGATCACGATGTCGACGCCGGACCAAATCCAAGCCACCACCGGCATCCACCACTGAGGTATTAGACGCGACAAGCAAGAAGGCGCCCCGATATCGCGGGCCATCTTGCTGGCATCACTGCTGCACATTTGCTCCGGCCAACTGCTTCAAAATCTCTCCGGCGTTGACATCGGAGTTCACAATCGATTTGGTCAAGATTGATTTCCAGCGGCGCAGGTAGTCTAGGAGTTCAGCAGGTTAGGTAGCTTCGCGATGTTCGACGCAACTCGCCGCTCCTGAAGTTACCGGGGGAAGAGTGCCGAACAGTCTCCTGGGTCACATGCGCCCCCTCAGCGCAACTTGAAATCGGTTATAGGGTTTTCCCTCAGTTATGTTGTTTGCCCCAGTTATCAGCATCCGATGAGTGGGGCGCCGACCGCAATGGCCGTGAATGACACCTCAATCCCCTAGTTAGAGCAGGCTCCGTCACTGCTTACAGCTCAGCTCCCCCTGATCGCTCCAAGTTCTGGATAGATGTGGTAGGCAATCACGAGCATGAGCGCTGCAATAGCCACGCCGTCAGCAGCGCCACGCACAAACACGAGGATGAAGTGCGCGAAGAATGCAGTCGAGCTTTTCCACCAAGGTTGCTGTCTGAAATAGCGCTTCCACTCTTCCTCGATGTTTGCCCAGCAGTCATCGCCGAGTCCTAACCACCTAAACAACAAAGCTATGGAGACGGATGTCGCGAGTGCGACGTAGCTCAGCTCCAGCAGGCTTAACTGCGAACCTAATTGAGCGATGTACTCCTTGAACATTTTGCACTCCCTGTCTCTTGGCTGAGTGCAGGTTGGGCCGTTCAAGAAGCATCTGCCGTTACTTTAGGCACAAGATTTCTACCTCGCCTCCAAACGCCCTAGCTCTTGCCCTTCTTGAATCTGATCTTGTTCGCCTTGTCGTCGAACTCAGCGGTGCAGTCGCATTCGTTGGCTAACGTTTGCAACCTCGCTCGTGCA
>DAOUZE010000001.1 GCA_030665765.1 Filomicrobium sp. | reverse complement strand
TATTGGAAGGGTCGCGCTCAGTACTGGACGTTCGATGAGGACCGCGCCACCTCGGAGCGGGCCATGTTGCTGTGGCGCACGCCAGGACAGTCGAAACCGGTGCTACACCCCACGCAGTTCATTCGCGTCGATGGCAAAATGTACGATGTGCCCGTGCTCTACCTGCATCTCGACATGATCCGATTGTTCGAGGTGGACACCAACGAACGGCGGTTCGATGCGGAGTTCTACCTGACGCTGCGTTCTCACAAGGACATGTCGATCGAAGCGATCGACTTCACCAACGCGTTTCGCAGCAATACCGCCAGGGAACCGATAAGATGGCGGCAAGTCGCGAAATACCATGATGACGTGGCGATGGGGCTTGGACCACGGCGGATTTATCACGTTATGGGACGCTTCGCATTCGAGCCGGACCTCTCAAAATATCCATTCGACGAACAGCTCGTCACGATCTCCTTCCAGCCTGCAGACTCTAGTTCCGTCTTTATCCTTCAGCCGCCGGGTGAGCGCTTACGCCACAAATTGTTCCGAGTAGAAGACTGGAAGCTCGTCAGTCATTACGTGGGCACGACCGACCGCATCATCACCTCGGTGCGTGGTCGACATCTGGAAGAGCATGTCGTGCCCTATTACAACTTCAACTACACCTGGGTGATGCGGCGTTCAGTAATCGATTATCTGGTCCGGGTTGTTGTACCGCTCGTCTTCATTTTAATCGTAGCCTATCTGGCTGCCTATATCCCTCGACGCGAATTCAACGCCACTATTGCCATCCAGGTGACGGCCCTGTTGTCGGCAATCGCGCTTTACTTCACGCTGGCTCAACCCAATTCCGACGAGATCACGTTGTCCGACAAGATCTTCGTCTGCTCTTACGCTATCGTCTCGTTAATGATCGCGTTGTCGATCTTCGAAGTACGTGAAAGCAAGGATGAAAACCAACTCGAACGGGGATCAAAACTGACGACCCTTCGGGCGGGTCAGATCTATGTCGTGCCGGTTTTAACGTTCGTGGTAATCGGATGGCTCATCGCATCGGCGGCGACCGACCGAAGCGTCGCGGAAGGTGTTCGCGAGCTGGTGCGCCAGGCGCTGTTATCGGTCGCGGACTACACAAAGCGCTAATTCTCAATGCGAGGTTATGTTGCGAGTGCTTGCCAGCTGTTCTGTCTTGGTGGCGGGGCTCATATTGGAAAAACTTTCAGTGGGTTTGAGCGCTACCGCCAATGATTGAAGCGGTATCTGCCGGGCAAAAACTGGCGTTGGAGTTCGGTGGTCTCGGCCCGCCAGAACCGTCAACATAATCGCGAGGGAGAAGGCGCTGGTGGCCGCGCCGATCTGCAAGAGCCGGGTGTGCCGGTTGGGGTTTGCCAGTTTTTCTGCGACGTCGGGTTCCATTCGCCATCCCCAAACTGCCCGCGATTGATTCGCTGGTCAGGGCAATGACGATGGCGTGCTTGCAGTTAAAATGGGCTTAATTTCTGCCCCGGGATCGGCCGGACTATTTGGCCAACCGGCGTCTTTTGGGGCCTGTCTGCTAATCTTCTCTGTAGACCCGCTCGCGCCGCTCGTGGCGCTCTTGAGCTTCCAGCGAGAGTGTAGCGATCGGCCTAGCATCAAGCCTCTTCAGTCCGATCGGCTCTCCCGTATCCTCGCAATAGCCATAGGTGCCGTCATCGAGGCGTGCCAGAGCAGCATCGATTTTTGACACTAGCTTGCGCTGACGGTCACGGGCACGCAGCTCAAGCGCACGGTCGGTCTCGGAGGTCGCACGATCAGCGAGATCAGCATGCTGCTGAGACTGCGCGGTGAGCTCGACCAACGTGACGCGTGTCTCCACGATGATGTCCTCTTTCCACTTCAAGAGCTTGCTGCGGAAATAGGCCCTCTGGCGATCGTTCATGAAGGGCTCGTCCTCACTAGGACGGTAGTTTTTGTCAATGACGATCGACGATTTGGTCGGATCGGTGTCGTTTCCCGAGCGCAGTGGCTTGGGACCGACGTCTTGAACAAAATTTCGTTTGCTCATCGATGCCTCCAACGGGCGGACAACTCAATAATGCTTCGGTAACTCGCGCCCCAGCAGTGCGATCAAATTCAATTTCGAGGGGTCCACCCTACGATCGGCGCTAAACTACTATCGTGGTCCCAACTTGTGCTGCACCGTATGTATGCGGCGGCGTGCCACTGTCAAGAAACTCTAACAGTTACGGGAAACTAGCAGGTGGACACGAGTGAGTGAGTAATCCGGGGCAAGACGCGATAAAACGGGACCAGAGAGCCAATACGATGAAAATTCAGGCCTTTCTTAACCAAAACGCTAACTCTCCCAAGAACTCAACGTGAGACAACACATTCCACCCGAGACTAGCCCCACAAAGTTGCTGGGCTGCACAGAGTTCAGCGGACATATTCTTAACGTTGAAACTATTAACAAGGCGAATACTCCTGCCCGATTTCTTACTAGATCGGCGCTGCAATGGAGATTTTCTGATGGCGCCACAATTTCGATGTCTCGAACCGTAACGGCACTTTTCAACCGCCATTCATCTCCTACGCCGGAGTGGCGTCTTTATGTCTGGCCTCATAAGCCCCTGGCGAGGCGCGTTCACGCCTTGATTGTCGTCGCTCAGATGCTACCACCGGAGCAACCGACTCAATCTGGTTAGGATTCCCATGAGATTTGAAGGTAGCCCGCGCTACGTTGCCACCGACGACCTCCGCATTGCCGTTAACGCCGCGATCACGTTGGAGCGACCCCTGCTCGTCAAAGGTGAGCCTGGAACGGGCAAAACCGTGCTTGCGATCGAAGTCGCCAAGTCGGTCGGAGCGCCGCTCATCGAATGGCACGTCAAGTCGACAACAAAGGCCCAACAAGGGCTCTATGACTACGATGCCGTCTCCCGGCTGCGCGACAGCCAGCTCGGCGACAAACGCGTCGAGAATATCGGCAACTACATCAAGAAGGGCCGGCTTTGGGATGCTTTCGAGATGGATCAGCGCCCGGTTCTCCTGATCGACGAGATCGATAAGGCGGATATCGAATTTCCCAATGACCTCTTGCAGGAACTCGACCGCATGGAGTTCTTTGTCTACGAGACGGGGGAGACCATCCGTGCCCGGCACCGCCCCATTGTGATCATCACATCGAACAGTGAAAAAGAACTGCCGGATGCCTTTCTGAGACGCTGCTTTTTCCATTTTATCAAGTTCCCCGACGCCGAGACTATGCGGGACATTGTCGACGTGCATTTCCCCGGGCTGAAACGACATCTTGTGGCGGAATCGTTGCGCGTCTTTTTCGAACTGCGCGACGTACCAGGACTAAAAAAGAGGCCATCGACTTCGGAGCTGCTCGACTGGATTAAGCTTCTGCTGAGCGAGGATATCGCCCCTGAAATGCTGAGCGAAACAGATCCACGCAAGCTCATACCGCCGCTGCACGGTGCACTCCTGAAGAATGAACAGGACGTGCAGCTGTTCGAAAGGCTTGCGTTCCTATCGCGACGCAGATCCGAGCAGCGTTAGCATTCCGAGTGTCGGCGCTATCTCTTGAAGGTCCCTAAGTCTTTTTGCCCGCAGCAGCACGGGAGCCTTGGTTTGCTATATCGAAAGGGCTCAGATCACAAACGTTGAAACGAACTCCGGGAGCTTGCCGCTGAAACGATCATCGGCCAAGACGAAGTTCACGATGCGAGGTCTCTCTTGAAGCTGCCATCATTGCCTTCCGACCCCGCTGCCGTGCTGTCCAACGTTGGAATCGCGGTGAGCGACTATTTCACGCCCACTATTAGGCTCGGCGTCACCGGTCTGTCGAGGTCGGGCAAGACCGTCTTTATCACGGGCTTGGTCAGGTGCTTGACTGAAGGGGCTGCGCAACCGCCGTTCCGGCGGACTTCCGGCATCGAAGGATTCCGTGCCTATTTAGAACCACAACCGGACGACGACATTCCCCGGTTTGCCTACGAGGAGCATCTGGAGGCGGTCTTTTCGGCCCCCCCGGTTTGGCCGGAGAGTACGCGAAAAATCAGCCAATTGCGGCTAACACTTGAATGGTCGGCTCAAGACCCGATCCGAGAGGCGTTTGGCTTCCGCCAAAGGTTGCATATCGATATCGTCGACTATCCCGGCGAATGGCTGATTGACCTCGGACTGCTGGACCAGAGTTTCGCGGACTGGTCGAAGGAGGCGTTGTTCAGTGCGAAAAGCGATAGCCTGCGTCCCTACGCAGATGATTTCTTGACGTTTCTGGAGGGTGTTGACGGTGCCGGACCGCTCGATGAGCAAGTCGCCATCGAAGGGGCAAAGCTCTACACTAGCTATATTGCAGAGGCGCGCAAAGCTGATCCGTCCCGGGCGGCGCTGGGGCCTGGCCGGTTCCTTCTGCCTGGCGATCTTGAGGGATCACCGCAATTGACGTTCTTTCCCTTGAACTCAGCAGTTGCGAGGCCAGGTTCTGTAGCGGCTCCATCGCTCAGCGATCTGCTGACAAAGCGTTATGACAAGTACAAACAGAATATTGTGCGGCCCTTCTTTGAAAAGTATTTCAGTAAGTTGGATCGCCAAATCGTTCTGATCGACGCTCTCTCCGCCTTAAACGGAGGCGCCGAGGCGCTGGCAAACCTGGAGCAAGGGCTCGACGGTGTCATGAAAGCGTTCCGCCCGGGCACCAACAGTTGGCTGTCATTCCTCCTGCCGCGACGGATCGATCGGATTGTCTTCGCCGCGACCAAGGCTGACCATATCCACCATACATCGCACGATCGGCTCGAGGCCGTTCTGGGGAAGGCCGTATCACGGGCTGCCAAGCGGGCGAGTGCTGCGGGAGCAGGATTTCGATGTGTCGCGCTCGCGGCACTAAGGGCCACCGAGGATGTCGACCGGGTGACGGGAAGTGGAACCTACCACTGCATTCGGGGCGTCCCCGAAGCCGGTGAGACCGTCAATGGACGGCGCTTCGACGGCAAACAGGCAGCCGTCGTTTTTCCGGGTGACTTGCCCATTGATCCGCTGGATGCCTTCGACACGACAAAGGCGGGGCCAGAGGACTACCGGTTCGTCAGGTTCCGGCCGCCCACGATAAAAACTGGCGATGCGCTGAGTGTTGGCAATTGGCCGCATATCGGGCTGGGCAATGCCTTAGCATTCCTTCTCGAGGACTACCTGCCATGACTTCCAATAGCGAGGGTCGCAAACCCCGCGCCTTCGATGCCGATGATCCGGCTATAAAGGTTTCACAGCCAAAGTCCCCGGAGCCGGAAGAGTACGAAGCCTCCGTTGGTGAGGATGAGACGGAATCGACGGAAGCCGGCCTTGGGGACGCATCGCGGAATGCAGCCGCAAAACCGCCCGGCGGTAGAGGCCGATTTGGTTGGCTAAGCCTGTTCTTATCTGCAGCGATCGGCTTGGCTGGCCTGGCCTTTTCCCTTTGGTACACGCGCTTTGTCTCGGTTGCTCTTCTGCGCGATGATTGGCTCGGATGGGTGGCCCGCGGCCTAGCGGCGATCATCATCCTGGCGCTTGCTGTGATGCTGATCCGGGAGCTCCTCGGTTACCGGCGGCTCGCGCGGCTGGGGGACATACGCAGCGACGCCAATAAGGCGACGACGTCAGAGGACTTCAAGCTCGCCCAACGCACCGTGCAGCGGCTAAAATCCTCGCTCGGTGGTAAGCGGGACATGCGCTGGGCGCTTGACCGTTTCCGCGAACAGGAACGGCACATGCGCAGTGCGGCATCCCTACTCGGGCTTGCTGACAAGGTCCTGTTGGAAGATCCGGACAAACGCGCACAACAGGTGATTTATGAATCGGCACGGCGCGTCGGAGTTGTCACAGCCGTCGTTCCGATCGCTTTCGTCGTGGTATTGTTTGTACTGTTTGAGAACCTCAGAATGATCCGCCGGCTTGCTGGGGTTTATGGAGGGCAACCCGGCTTTTTCGGTGGGCTTCGCCTGTTTTCTTGGATTATCGGTCACATCGCTGCGACCGGAGCGATTGCACTCACGGACGATCTATGGGGGCAGTTTCTCGGCCAGGATATGTTGCGGCGGGTTTCGTCAAAGCTCGGCGAAGGAGCCTTCAATGGCGCCCTGACTGCCCGGCTCGGCGTCGCAGCGCTGTCAGTCTGCCGTCCATTGCCGTTTATCGAGGCCAAGCCCCCGCGCTCACGGCATATCTTCTACAGAGCATTCCCAGATCTCAGGCCAGACATCTTGAAACGGGTCTGGAAAAAGAAGTCGGAAGACGGGCAATAGCTCCGAATCGAGAATAAGTGGCGCGTTAGTCACAACGGAATTCAATTGCTCCAATCAAGCTGCTCAATACGTTTTCATGCCCGAAATCTTCTGCATAGGTAGCTCCGACGATCGGCGGCAAGTATGAGCGGGCGCTAGCTTGTCGGTCGGAGTTTGGTTGGGTTTGTGCGGCGTTGAACTCGTGTACTCCCGGCCTAGTACCGTTAGACGGGAGTAGGGAAATGAAAAAGTATGTAGTATGCGCCCTTACTTCAGCGGGCCTGTTGGCCGGCTGCTTCGGAATTACGGGTGCATTGGCCGCGGACCTCGGGGGCGATTGCTGCGCGGACCTTGAAGAGCGTGTTGCAGAACTCGAAGCCACGACGGCGCGGAAAGGTAACCGCAAAGTCAGCCTGACACTTTCCGGTTTTGTCGCCCAGCAGATCATGTGGTGGGACGATGGCAACGAGAGCAATGTCTACATCACCGACACTGGTTCGGTTTCGATCGGCACCCACTTTGCTTTCTCAGGCAAAGCGCAGATCACACACGACGTCAGCGCCGGGTTCTTGCTCAAGATCGAAGCCATGAACAACGACTCGCTAGGTGTAAGCCAGGATACAGACGAAGGCGGCAACGTCCTTGCCTTGGTCCAAGGCTCCGATGGTCCTCTCGCGCTTGAGAGTGCCTACTGGTACCTAAAGAGCAATTCGCTAGGCCGCCTTAGCGTTGGCCAGCAATCGTCTGCCGCCGATAACCAGGCCATCCTTCCTGATGGATCGGGGACGCTCGTCCAAGCCAACTACGTGCTTTATGACATGCAGGGCTTCATAACGCGCACAGGCGGCGCTTACACCAACTTCAACTGGGGCGCTCTTGCCAACTGTCACCCCGTCGGTGGCGCCGTTGCCGCGGACTGCGACGGTTACCCGAGCAACAACGTTCGATATGACACTCCCACGTTCTTTGGTTTCGGGGCTTCAGCTTCGTGGGGAGAAGATGACGTTTGGGCCGTGTCCGGACGTTATGCGGGAGAATTCTACGGCTTCAAGTTCGCTTCGGCAGTTGCCTACCTGCAGAATACCGATGAAACCAGCCCCGGCGCTACTTTTGGCAACGGTCCGGCCACTGCCAACGGCGGTCTCGACGCTAGCCACTTGCAGGCCGGTGCTTACGGTGAGCACGTCCCAAGCGGACTGTTTCTCTACGGTGCCTACGGACGTGAATATAATAGCGTCACCGCCTCGACTCGCGGATTTGGTCGCCTAAACCCAGACGGCGAAAACTGGTATGTTAAGGCTGGCATTAAGCGACGGTGGCTCTCACATGGTGATACAGCGATTTACGGCGAATACGGCAACAACGACGACAAGATGACTGCTGGCCTGTTTGACGCGGGTGTGTCGAGCTCCGAGCTAGAGCAGTACGGCGTTGGCGTTGTGCAGAACATCGATGCTGCTGCTATGCAGATGTGGCTCGCTTGGCGCCACTATGAAGGCGATGTGAACTGCAACAGCAATCTGAATGGAGCAACGGGTTGCGCAGGTGCTGGCCTACAAGAGGGCAAAAACGGCCTCGAAGCCTTCGACCTTATTAAGTTTGGCGCTCTGATCGCTTTCTGATCCAAAGCCACCAACAACTGCAATAACAGGCCATCCCGGGTAACTGGGGTGGCCTTTTTCTTTGGTAGGCACGTGGGTGAGGGAACAGGCCGGCCGTGGCTCGATCCAAATCGCTGAGCGCTGCCCACCTGGCGCCCGTATTGTGCCGGCAGTTTTTCCAAACGAGCAGGCAGCACTGCAATGGAATGCCTTATTCACTACTACGGGGCTTCGACTGTCTTGAGCGCATTTGAAATGCGATTCGAAGTTGAATTTGCTGCAGTTTCGCAACCCGGACGGGGCGCGGCTTGGCCCGTCAAAGGGGAATTCCACATTTTAGAGACGAGATCATCCAAAACGACCGCACACAAAGAGAACCGCGCCCAATCGGGCACACCATTTCATATCGAGCCATCTGTTAATATTTTATTTCCATTTCCCGCTGAAACTCGGGATCAATGCCTAATGTATCCCCCGCTCGGTTAGTGACCAAGTTGCACAATAAGTTGCCGCATGGTCACACAAGTCCTCGACCTGGCGAAGCGCGGAATAGTCCGATTGTGGGGATTCAGCGAATCGAGCAGTTTCGGTCATCAAGCGGCATGTGATGTTCAGAGTTTCTGCCGTGCTGAGCAAGTGCGGCAACTGTTTTGCGTTGAGTTAAAGCGTCCGCCAACACGAGTAACCAACGCAGACTAGGAGATAGTCAATGAACAAATACAGCCTGAGCGCCTTGTTGGCCGCCGGCCTTTTGGCGGGTAGCTTTGCAACTGGAGCGCAAGCTGCTGACCTTGGTGGGGACTGCTGCGCGGATCTTGAAGAGCGCGTCGCTGAATTGGAAGCGACCACGGCTCGGAAAGGCAACCGCAAGGTTTCCCTCACCGTTTCTGGTTTCATCGCCCAGCAGGTGATGATCTGGGACGACGGTCACGAGAGCAACGTCTACATTACTGATACGGGTTCGGTCTCCATCGGCAGCCACTTCGCATTCTCTGGTAAGGCCCAGATCAACAGCGAATGGTCCGCTGGTTTCTTGATGAAAATCGAAGCCATGAACAACGACTCGTTGCTCGTTACGCAGGACAACGATGACGTGGGCAACGCCATGAACCTCCTGGAAGGTGGTCCTGGTGGTCCTTTGGCGCTTGAAAGTGCTTACTGGTACTTGAAGAGCAACAGACTTGGCCGCGTGAGTGTTGGCCTGCAGTCGTCGGCTGCGGACAACCAGGCGATTTTGCCTGACGCATCTGGCTCGCTGGTTCAGGCTAACTACGTTCTCTATGACGTAAACGGCTTCATTACGCGCTCCAACGGCACTTACAACACCTTCTCTTGGGGCAACGTTGGCAACTGTGCCACGATCAACGGACTTGGCGGCGCCGCTCCTGACTGCGACGGTGTGCCGAGCAACGTTGTTCGTTACGACACGCCAACTTTCGCTGGCTTTAGCGGGTCGGCTTCGTGGGGCGAAGATGACGTCTGGGCACTGTCCGGTCGTTACGCTGGTGATTTCCGCGGCTTCAAATTTGCTGGTGCCGCTGCTTATCATCGCTCGACAGACGAGACTAATACAGCCGGCGCACTTGGCCTTGCCGCTGGTGGTACCCAGGGTCGTGCCAATGGTGGACTTGATGCTGGTTTCTTCCAGACGGGTGTGTATGGTGAGCACGTAGCAACGGGTCTTTGGGTCTACGGTGCTTACGGTTACGACGATCACAGCACCACAGATTCTGCCCGTGGCGCTGGTAAGCTTAACCCTGAAGCTGACTTCTGGTACTTCAAGGCTGGCCTGAAGCGGAAGCACTTCGCGCTTGGTTCCACGACTTGGTATGGTGAATATGGCAGGAAGCAAGACGCCTTCACCGCTCAGATGTTTGATGCTGGTGTCAGCTCAAGCCAGTTGGATCACTACGGGGTTGGTGTCGTTCAGAACATCGACGCTGCAGCGATGCAGGTGTGGCTGTCCTGGCGTCACTACCAGGGCGACGTCGATTGCAACAGCGGTCTCGCTGGTGCGACGGGCTGCGCTGGGTTGAACATCAACGATGGTAACAACGATCTCGAAGACTTCGATCTCGTGAAGTTCGGTGCTTTGATCAACTTCTAAGATTAAGCCTTCTTCATTTCCAGGGAAGCCGGCCTTAGGGCCGGCTTCTTTGTTTGTGGCGCCTCTGTGATGTTAAGTAGGAGCTCAATGAAACCCGCACTGAGTTGGAGACCTCGTGTTCGTTACCTTCTTCAATGAATTGAAGGCGGCTAGACTTCCAGTCAGCCTTCGCGAATACCTGACGCTTTTGGAGGCTCTGCAGAAGGGTGTTTCTGGCGGCCGTGTCGAGGATTTCTATTATTTGGCCCGGGCGGCGCTAGTTAAGGATGAGCGTCACCTCGACCGTTTCGATCAGGTTTTTGGCCAGGTCTTTAAGGGGCATTCTGGCATTGCCGATATAGCCGATGCAAAGACTGAAATCCCTCTCGAATGGCTCAAAGCCGCGTCCGAGTTGAACCTCAGCGAAGAAGACATGGCGCGCGTAGAGGAGCTGGGCGGCTGGGACAAGATCATGGAGATGTTGCGCCAACGACTCCGGGAGCAAGAAGGTCGGCACGCAGGCGGCAACAAGATGATTGGAACCGGGGGTACTTCGCCCTTCGGCGCTTATGGCTATAATCCCGCCGGGATCCGTATCGGCCAGCACGAAAGCCGGCATCGACGCGCCATCAAGGTTTGGGACAAGCGCGAATTCAGGGATCTAGACGATAGCGTCGAAGTTGGAACTCGGAACCTGCGGGTGGTGTTGCGCAAGCTTCGCAAGTTGGCTCGAGAAGGTGCCGCCGACGAATTCGATCTTGATCAGACAATACGTGCCACCGCAAACCGCGGTTTCTTAGATATTCAAATGCGTCCTGAGCGGCGCAATGCCGTCAAGGTACTTATGTTCTTCGACGTCGGCGGGTCAATGGACTGGCATGTGAGGGCCGCCGAGGAATTGTTTTCGGCAGCGCGGAGCGAATTCAAGCACCTGGAATACTATTACTTTCACAACTGCCCCTATGAAAATGTCTGGAGAGACAATGCCCGGCGGCGCAAAGAGAAGGTGCCGACACTCGACGTGCTCAATACGTATCCGGCCGATTACAAAGTCATTTTTGTCGGGGACGCCTCGATGAGCCCGTATGAAATCGTTGTACCGGGCGGCTCGGTCGAACATATGAACCCTGAGCCGGGATCGGTTTGGCTGCAAAGACTTAGCGAAATGTACTCCCGTTGCGTATGGCTCAATCCGGTACCAGAAGCGGAATGGAACTGGACTCAATCGATCGGAATCATCCGGGAATTGATGCAGGAACGCATGTACCCTTTAACGATTGAAGGGCTTGAACGGGCCATTGGCGAATTGAAGCGCTAAGCACGAGAGTTTATGCCGTGGAAAGCCACTGTTTTGACCGATTTGCCTAGGTATTTGGCTTGGGGGACAGATTGACCAAGGGGGGATCCTGGGGCAATGCTCGACAACGCCTTTGAAATTGATTCTGGGACCTTGGGACAATGGCTTTAAGCGCGATCCTCCGCATGGGTTTAATCGGTATGATTGCAGCATCCGCAGCTGCTTGTTCTTCTGACGGCGGGCTATCGACGGGCACACTTATCGGTGGCAACTCGGCAAGTGCCGCTAAGGCCCCTCCCAGCAATAACACTGCGACCGGCCGAGCGCTGCATGTTGGAACCGTCTCAGCACGAGCGACCAAATGCGGCTTCAACTTCGATGCCGCGACGTTGCGGACTAATTATTTGGCAGCTGAGGCGGCGAGCGGAATCCCCGTCACTGATCTCGGCAAGGTCGAGAGAATTTACGACACCGGCTATCGCGGCGTTTTGGCAGGCGCTGCGAAAGATCCCAACTACTGCAACTCGAAACGCACCACCGTGATTAAGACAGCTCTCAACAAGGCGCTGGCGGGAGACTACTCTCCCCCTGCCGTCGAGGTAGCGAAAGACACCGGTGGTTTGTTTGGGGGCTTCTTCGATCAGGACGTCGTTGAGAAGGGGCCTGCTTTTGGCTCGGAAGAATTCTGGGACAAGCAAAGAGAAGAGACCTCGAAGTAGTCTAGGGTCTCTGGGACGGGCGTGTTGCACCTGTTCACGGTGTTGGAACCTCAATCGTGCAACAGCTCCTTTTTATCGAAACAGTGCTCAAGCTGGCTGGCGGCTTGGTTCTTTTACTGTTGCCGCTGACGGCGTGCAGCGTATTCGGACTTCCTAAGCCGCAATCCGGGCTTTGGCCGAGGCTACTTGGCGCGGTTCTTGTTGGCCTGGCTGGTGCGACCTACATCGAGGGTGCATCAGAAGCGCATGATCTTGGCATGGCCGGCAGTGGCATCATCAATGCGGTGGCGGCCTCCGCAATCCTCACAATGCTTGCGCTCGATGCAGCGGGGAATTCGCGAAGAGGGCGATCCATTCTGGCCCTGCTTGCACTGGCGCTGCTGTTCCTCTGTTTGCTCGAAATCGCCCAGCTCTAACTCGCGGTGCGGAAAGCTTTGGCCTGTTCAAGGGCATCAGTTGGCCTGCGAGTGCCAATCGTTATCATGCTGGTTGACGCAAGGAACACTAGGATTGCCCCCGGCGGTCCTTGCCGCGTTCTGCTTAGCGCTAGGTTTGCTATTCAGTCCTGCGTGTCGGTTTTCTCCGTGCAGCGGCGTGCCATCCGCGGCGGGAGGTCATTAGCCGTAATCGCACCATCCAGATCCATCATGGAAAAGTGCTCTTTCGGCTTTGCCAAGAATTCGTCCTTCGAGACTGAACCATCCTTGTTGGTATCGTGGACATGCATAAGGCGCCGCTTGTATCAATCGCGGCTCTTGCTGCCCATTTCGCGAGCTTCCGCAGCGTCGATGACGCCATCGTCGTTGCTGTCGTAACGCGTGAACTTTTCACTACGGTATTCCAGAACGTCCTCAACGCTGCGTGCGCCGCGATTGAATTTTTCATCAGGTCCTCGGAGCCTGCGACCGCGCTTCTAGCCTTTGCCCTGTCCCGCGGAAACAGCTTGGTTGCCGGCCTCGCCTCGCTGGGTTGCAGCATCACCGCGTTTACCGCGACCGGTAGGAAGCTCGTCGTCGCTAGTCGTGCCGTCTCCGTTTATCTCTCGGGTGGTGAAGCGTCTACGGGGAGACTTGGCAAACTCATCCTTGGTGACCTTACCATCACCCTTCGCGTCATAGCGCGTCATGATGCGGCGGACTTTATGGTCGGCGCCGGGCGGTAAATTTTTCGAGCGTGACCGTCCCGTCGCAATTTGCATCAGCCCGGCGCAGTCGCCTCAAACCCTTTTTGCTGTGACGCCCAGCAGATCCATAGCTGTGGCTGTGTCCGCATCCGTGGCCGCAACGTCCATAGCCATCTTCACCACCGTCCCTGCTATGGCCGAGCGACGCCGTAATTGCTACACCGCTTAGGGTGGCGAGGAGACCGGCTCCAACACTGAGAGTTCGTTTCGACATTCTTGCTTGTTCCTGATGTCTACCGTTGATTTCATCGTCTCGCAGTAGCCCCGCCGTTGAGCGATATCGTGCCGGGGCTAACCGCGGTCGCCGACCCTGTGATATTTTAGGCGGGATCGATTCAGAAATAGCCTTCTTACAAAACCTAAAAATGTCCGATATGGCCTAATTTTGGGTCCGAAAAGAAGTGAACTCAGCGGCAAAAGCCACGACGTCCTCTTATTTGCCTGGGTGAGCAGGGACGTGGCTGCAGCAGCGGCTCAGTCAGCAACAGCCCTCACACCACGTAATCCATAGCCTGGAGCGAGACCTCGGTATAAGTCGGGAGCAAATATTGCTCGCGCCTGCAAGAGCCGCTAATGAGGCTATCTACATGGATCGATGCGCGATAGTGGGGCCGCCGCGAATATCGGTAATCAGATTGATCATATTCTAGCTTTAGGTCATTGAGATTAGGTCGTTTGAGGGCCGGGCGCCCGGGAGAGGGGACAGTGCATAGTTTGTTTGATGGACTATCTGCAGTTGGCCGAATGCGCATTCAGGCGCCGCGTTCGTGGCTTGGTAGACTGATCGTCGGATTGGGGCTGATATTGTCCGTCCAATTGGCCGTTGAGGCGCAGGCCGTCGATTATAAATTATGCGCCTTTCGGGAAGGGCCCGATGGTCCATGCTCCTGCCAAGTCAAAGGAGATTCGGCCGGACAATTCACGAACGTTGATGAAAACAAATGTGGTCGCCGGCCTTTGGACGAAGAGTACGAAGATGAAGAGTACATCGCTCCAAGCTACGCGCCGAAGGGGCCCATCCCCGGTCCGGCGAGAGCCCCTAGACCACAACTTGCCGGCAGTGATGGTACGACGGGCGACAGCAGCGCTTCTTCGGACGACGTGAAGACCACAACCGACGACAGCACGGTTGCTACGGATAGCGTCAAGACCTCTGCCGATGACAGCAGCACTTCGCCGGCGACGCCTCAGAATTCGGGTGCAGCCGATGAACCTTCGGTGACCTCGGAGCAGCTGGACACCGCTGAGCAAACGCTTGCTGCTGAAACGGCGGCTGCCTCAAAAAAAGACGCCGCCGAAGAACCAGCCGCATCCGAAAATGAGACTGCTGTCACGACGGAAACCAAGCAAACGACGCTGAAGAAAGTTAGAGATCGCGGCGTTCTAAACTGCGGTGTGAACACGGAGCTACTTGGCTTCTCGGCGCTCAGCGGCGTTGGTGAGTGGCAGGGAATTGATGTCGATTTCTGCCGAGCAGTTGCCATCGCCGTGCTCGGAAGTGCCGACAAGGTTGCGTTCCTGCCACTTGGCGCGGACGAACGATTCACGGCTTTGCAGCAGGGTCGGATTGATCTGCTGTCCCGCAATACGACTTGGACGATGAGCCGGGTGATTGAACTCGGTGTCGAGTTCGCCGGTGTTTCCTATTTTGACGGGCAGGGCTTTCTCACCCGGCACGACCGTGGACTTGTATCGGCCCAGCAGCTCGATGGACTGAAGGTTTGCGTGCAGTCCGGCACGACTAGCGAAGCTAACCTCGACTACTACCTCAAGAACTTAGAGATCAAAGCTGAGAAGATTGTGTTCGTGAACAAAGCCGAACTCCTCGCGGCCTACGAGGCCGGCGCGTGCGATGCCTACACGGCGGACCGCTCGGCGCTTCTTTCCGACCGGGCCGGGCTTGCTGCTCCCGACACGCACGAAGTACTTCCTGAGACGATCTCGAAGGAACCGTTGGGCCCCGTCGTCCGCCAGGACGACCGCGGGTGGATTGAGATTGTCCGTTGGACACTCGCGGGTCTGATAAATGCCGAGGAAGTTCGGTTGACGCGTGAGAAGGCCAGTGCGGAAGGTGACCTCGACGGCGACATGAAGCGGCTCGTGGACGGTGCGGGCCAAAGCGGCAAACGTCTTGGGCTCGCCGATAACTGGTTGCGTCTCGTTGTTTCCGGTGTCGGGAACTACGGCGAAGTCTTCGAAGCAAACATTGGAAAATCCAGCCCGATCGGCATGGATCGGGGCATGAATGCACTCTGGAAAAGAGGCGGGTTATTGTTCGCACCGCCGATGTGGTGAGTGTCACCGGTTGGGTAAAAAGTAGCGTTAGGTTTATGCAATGTTGAAACGAGTTCGTTCGATTTACTGGCTCTTTGGTGTTGTGGTTTTCGCTGGTTCTTTTCATAGCGTTGCGGTGGCGTCCCGCAGTCGTTTACCACCACCGCCAACAAACAACCTATTCGTCAGCCAGCAAGCAGTGCAGCAACTCAGCGCAGCGATTCAGTACTATAAACGGATCGCACAGGCTGGTGGTTGGCCGATGTTGCCGGGGCGGATTGCACTTCGGCCAGGCGACAGCGACCAGAACGTGCTGACACTGCGTCGACGATTGAAGTCCACCGGTGATTTGGCGGCCAATATTCCTGACGCCTATGAGTTTGACCAAGACGTCAAGGCAGCCGTAATCAGATATCAGGTACGCAACGGCTTGCAACCCACGGGCAAAGTTTTCGGCGTTACATTGCGGTCGCTCAACGCGTCGGTGAACTACCGTTTGAAGCAGTTGCGCTCCAACCTAGCTCGGATGCAAGAGCTGTTGCCGAAACTGACAACCAAGCGCTATTTGCTGATGAACGCGTCAAGCTTTGAAGTGCAGGGCATTTCCAATGGACGTGTGGAGATTACCAGCAGGACGATTGTCGGCAAACGGCAGACGCCGACACCTACGGTCAGTGCTTCGATCCGCGCTGTCAATCTGCTGCCCTACTGGCATGTTCCGGGAAGCATTGCACAGAGAGCGCTTGTTCCTGCCATCCGCAAGGATCCTGCCTACCTGTTCAAACAACGCATCCGCGTATTCTCCTCGTTCGGCGGAGAAGAGATCGATCCCTCGACGGTGAACTGGTGGGGACCTCAAACGAAACGCTACGTTTTTCGGCAAGACCCCGGAGCGTTTAATGCCCTTGGTGTCGTCAGGCTCGACATGCCTAACAAGCACATCGTTTACATGCACGATACGCCTATGAAGCAGCTCTATAACGCATACGAACGCGCCTACAGCGCGGGCTGTGTTCGGGTCCAGTCGGTGCTTGATATCGCGGCTTGGCTTATCGATGGCCATAAGGGCTGGACGCGCGACAGAATCGGGCAATCGATTGCCGCCGGCAAGCGTGAAACAATCAAGTTACCCAAGTCCGTGCCGGTGCATTTCATCTATCTGACCGCATGGGTTGAGAACGGGCGCGTGCAGTTTCGCAATGATCTTTACGATCGTGACGGGGAGCTTCGCGCGACGGCCGCACCAAAGACGTCATCCATGTACCAGGCTGTGGTCACCCCTTAGCGTGTGCTTATTCTAGATGGGAGCCTACCCGCTTCCGTCCCGAATGCTGGTAACTCTCCGCATCCTAAAAGGCGGCGAAGCGCGTCTGCACTAATGGCGTTGCCGTCTGTGCAGAACGGGCTTCAGGTCTGGCGGTAAACGGTTAGTGCAAGTCCCCTCGTTGCATCACACTATGACCTGCCCTCACCGTCCTTGCGGGGCTTTCGCAGCCTGCCTGATCGAGCCCTCGTACCTCAATAAGGCAAAGCCGACAACGGCGCTAAGTAGCGACCCAACAATCACACCAAGCCGGATCGGCGCATCAAAGTCGCTATGCTCGAAAGCCAATGAGCCTATAAACAAGCTCATCGTGAACCCAATTCCGGTAAGCAGCGACACTCCATAGAGCTGCATCCAGTTGACGCCTTTTGGCATGGCTGCCAGGCCGAGTGTGATGGCGAGCCATAAGAGGCCGAACACTCCGATCTGTTTGCCAATAAACAGACCAAGCGAGATCCCGAGTTTGACCGGTTCGACAAAGCTTTCCAGGCTGATCCCGGCGAACGACACACCGGCGTTGGCGAAAGCGAATAGCGGTAGAATACCGAACGCGACCCAGCGGTGCAGTCCATGCTCCAAATCTTCTAATAGCGTGTGGGAGGAGCCTTGCGGCTTGATCAGCGGGATCGCCATCGCGGTAATGACACCCGCCAGCGTTGCGTGAACACCCGACTTCAGAACACAGACCCACAGAACAATGCCCAGCACAACGTAGGGTGCGGTTTTCGTCACCCCACGTAAATTTAAAATGAGGAGGCCAGCGAGTGGGAGAAGCGCGAGTGCAAGCGACTGCAGCGAGAGCTGGTAGGTGTAAAAAATTGCGATAATGATGATAGCACCTAGGTCATCGAAGATCGCGATCGCAAGCAGCAGCACCTTCAGGGATGATGGTACGCGATCGCCGAGCAGCGCTAACACGGCTAGGGCAAAGGCGATGTCTGTTGCTGCCGGAATAGCCCAACCATTCAGGTTTTGCGGAGAGTCCCAGTTTATTGCGACGTAGATCAGCGCGGGGACAACCATGCCACCAATGGCGGCTATCCCGGGAAGGCTGATTTGTTTGAAGGTCGACAATTCCCCGATCTTGAACTCGCGCTTGATTTCAAGTCCGACCAGGAAGAAGAATACGGCCATAAGACCGTCGTTGATCCAGAGAAGCAGTGGCTTGGCGATTTCCAGAGCGCCGATTTCAATGGCGACCCGCGTGTCTAAGAACGAATTGTACGCCGGCCCTAGAACGCTGTTCGCACATATCAACGCGAGAACCGACGCGATGACGAGAACGATCCCGCCGGCCGTCTCCATCGCGAGGAAGTCGCTGACCATGCTGGATAGTTGGTGACTGCTAGGGCTTCGCGAGGGCACGTTGTTCTTTTGAGAAGTCATCGGGTCAACTTTCCTCTCTCAGGGCGCCTACCGCTGCAGGGGGCTGTTTTGACGTTGAACCAGGCCGGTGGTAATCGATTAGTGTCTCGGCCGCAACGCGCATCGGCATCGGCAAGGCCGATCTGTCGATTGGACGGCAGCACTCCCTGACAAGTATGGGGTTAAGATCTGTAGTGATTTTCATTGTGGGTTTAATTGGGTTAGCCCTCGTCCGTATGGAGGACGCGAAATAGGCTTGATCAGACCCGGCAGTAATTTTCATCGGGATTCGGAAACCCAACGGAGTGATTGGCTGCTGCAGCACGCGGCGCGACTGATTGGGGTTTTTAGTTTAAGTGTTTGAAGCGGGTGTTTCCATTTGCTGCTTGAGGTTTTGAGGCACGCTGCCGATCGTCTCTGGCAACGGGATGTACCGGTGCTGGCCGGTGGGCTGGCATTCTTCGGTGTCTTGTCAATCTTTCCAACGCTGGCTCTGGCGGTCTTGATCTACGGGTTCGTATCGGTTCCTGAGGAGACCATCGCTCTTGCCGACACCGTCAAACATGTGGTCCCAAGCCGTGTCTACGACCTAATCGTAATCGAGCTCTCCGCGCTGGCGAGATCAGCTCCCCATCATTTGACGCCGGCGATTATGCTGGCCACAGCTCTAACTGTTTGGAGTTCAATGTCCGGCTGGAAGGCACTTATTTCCGGCATCTACCTTGTCTCTGGACAGAAGAACCAACCGGGCATTGTTGGCTATCAATTTCAGTCGTTGCTGCTCAGCTTCTTGTTTATCGGAATCATTGTGAGCGCGATGCTGGGCTACATTGTCTTGGTTCGCATCGTTTCTGCGGAGAGTAGTAGTTTTGCACGGAGCCCGATCGATTACATCCAGACCGAGATGTTCATCTGGTGCACTGCCGGCGTAGGCATATGCGGTGGCCTCCTGACGATATACCGGGTCACTCTAGCTCGGTCGACCGCCTCGACAATGGATTGCCTGAAAGGAGCAGTAGGAGGGTCGCTGACATGGATTCTGGGAATTGCACTATTTGATCTGTACGCAGAGAAAGCGTCGTGGCATTCGATTTACGGAGCCTTGACGGGCTCGATCGCTTTTCTACTCTGGCTTTATGTCTCCGCCTACGCAGCATTATTTGGGGCGGCGATCGCAGCTAGCTTTGGGCGCATCAGCCGCAACAACGTGGAGCATTCCAAAGCATAGAGTGTCAGCTCAACGTGCAACGCAGGTTAGCTTCAGTGGTCAAGTCAACCCGCGGGCTGGTTCGCTTTTGCCAAGGCTGCCGCAATGAGGCGGGGAACTTCGTCGTCCTCTCCAATCGGCGGCATCAAGGTTCCCTGGAAATTTGCGGCAGCAAGCTGCTCGGGAATGTCAGCTTGAACGTGGCCGGCTGTCGTCGCGAAGAGAGGCAAACACACGGCAGGCGAATTCGTCAGGCCGGCTGCGGCCTGCGAAATCGTCGGGTTTTCCTCAACGAAGCCCAGACGCACTTCGGCAAAGGTGCCGGTGTCTGTGATGCTCTCCTGGATGGCGCGCGCCGCTTGGGCCGAGGCCGGCCCCTTCTGCGAACCATGCGCGGCAAGAACGAGAACCGTCGCATCCGGTGCCTGATCGCATGCTCCGGCGGCATCACTGGCGCGCTGAATGCAAAGGGCGGGGAGACTAAGATCCAGCCCAAACGGCTGTAAGAAGTCGACGGGGTTGGCAATTGCCGTTGATACGCGCCTAGGCAGCTCTTTACTGACAAACCATCCTGTGCTCATGAAGAACGGATAGATCACCGTTGTCTGCGATGGAGTTGCATGCTCAAGCTCTGCTTCCAGAGATCCCGGCATCGCGAGTGTGGCCCCGACGACATGATAGCCGCATGTAAACGCTTCAACCCGCTTTGCGAGTTGTTTTACAACTTGATCGAGAGGGCGGGGATCACTTGGTGCGCCGTGCGCGACAATAACGGCAAGAGTTGTTTCGCTCACGCGGGTCTCCAGCGGATCGATATCAGTGGCTCGTTCCTTCCGAGAACGTGATTTTATTCCAGACATTATACTTGCCAGAAGGCTTACGCATCGGCAGCCGCTTCAGTTCTTCTAGGGTCTCGGCGTCATAGACGATGACGGCACCATCATCCTCCCAGACCGAAACAAGCGCGTAGCGGCCGTACCGGTCGAACTCGACATGGGCCACGGTTGCACCGGGAACCGGACGCAAGGTCTTCACAATCTTCAACGTCTGCTTGTCGATTATATGCATCGCGTCCTTGTTGGGGCCGAAGAATACGTCGGCCCAGACATATCGCGAGTTTTCGTGGGACCTCAGGAAAAAGCCCGGCCCCTCGGTCTTGATGGTTGCAAGGGGAGTCCAATCGTCAACACTAATGACGCTGAGCTTGCCCTCTCTTAGATGCGGTGTCGCCATCACACGGCGGCCATCGCGCATCCAGCTTATTCCCGAACCCAAATGCGGCATGCCCGGAAGCGGCAGCTCAGCGATTTCATGGCCGGCCGTCAAGTTGACAACGACACCCTTACTGCCATCACGGGCGGCGCCGATGAGGTGACGGTATGGCGGATCGAAGAAGAAGTCGTCGATGGGTTCGGAGACCTTGATGCGGCGACGTGCAAACAGGCCGTCGGCTGACGGCAGCGCTTCCGCCATGCCCTTTTCGTGGCTGTGTACGAAACCCGCGTTGACGGGTTCGGCGTTTGGATTGGTCGCTATTTCCCAGATCTCGGCGACATCCTTGAGAGCGAGTATGAAACTGTCACGCGTCGGAGCCTGATAGACGGCAGACACACGCGAAGGCTGTCCATCGCTGTCGGCGATATCGAAGATGCGTGCAACCGCCAGATCACCCGTCGCCAAAATCGTCAACGTTCGTGGAAGATAGTTGGCGACCGCGAGCCAGCGGCCGTCCTTGGAAATAGCGATGTTACGCGAGTTGAGACCGGCGCGAATACGGCCGACTTCCTTTAGCGACCAAAGATCGTACTTTTGCACCCAACCGTCGCGCGACATGATGAAGACAAACCGGCCGTCGGGAGAAAACTTGGGACCGCCGTGCACCGCAAACGGGGTCGGGAAACGCACAAGCCTCTCAAACGTCTCCCCTTCGAGGACCGAGACATGGTGATCGCCGGTTTCGACAACCAGGAAAATATTGAGTGGGTCGGCCTTGAAGACCGGCTGCGTGGCTGGCTCGTAATCAGCGGCGAGCGATCGGCTTTGTTCAATTTCAGCGACCGTCCACCTCGGCAAGCTAGCCAGTGGAGACTTAACGTATTTTTCCAGGGCGGTGATTTCATCACCTGTCATCACCCTGGAAAAGGCCGGCATCTGCGTCGCCGGGCGACCGTTGGTGATGACCTTTGTGACGGCTGGGCCGCGCATCCGTTTCAGGGTTTCGGGAATGAGTGCGGGTCCCGTGCCGCCAAGGCGGTCGTCGCCATGACAGCCCGCGCAGTGCTCACTGTAAAGCCGCTCGGCAGGTGTCTGGGCGTGCGCCAGTGTGGCGGCGAGAACGAAAAGGCTAAACGAAGCGATGCGTGGGATCATGGCTCTGGCCTCTGAAGGGGGTGAGCGGGGCCGGGGCCGTCATGGCGTCAGAAGTTTCTACGCCAATCTCGTTATCACTCAAGTAGCAGGCCGGGTCGGCTTCCCAGGGATCGCCAGTCAACTGCAGAGCGCGTATGCGCGTGTTACCGCCGCAAACCGATTTATAGGTACAGGCACCACAGCGCCCTTTCAACGGCCGCGGCCGGGTGCGCAGTGCTGCAAGCATGGGGTCCGACAGGTCTTGCCAGATCTCGCTAAATGGACGCTTGCGGACGCTGTCGATCGCGTAATCGGACCAATAGGTGTCTGGATGAACGACACCTTGGGTATCGATATTTGCAACACCCGAGCCCGATGAATTGCCCCCCCAGGCCTCGAGATGGTCACGCAGATGCGCAACCGTATCCGCGGAGAACCGGGCCTCGGCCCAGCGCAGAAAATAGACTGCATCGGCGTCATTGTTACCGGTCACGATCTCGAAATTCTCGCCGTTCTGAACCGCATCCCAGGCGCGTGCGATGAGTAAGTCGAGGGCCGTTCGTGTCACTGATCCGTCAGTGTCGTCGGTGCGGTGCTTGTTGCCACGGCCGGCGTAGACGAGGTGTGAGAGATAGAATTTTTCGACGCCTTCATCCTTCGCCAAAGCCAGCAATTCAGGAAGCTGCTCGACGTTGTCGTTGGTCGCCGTGAAGCGCAAGCCGACCTTTACCCCCCTGGCCTTGCAGGCTCGGACACCGGCGAGCGCCGCCTCAAATGCTCCCGCCTGACCGCGGAACCAGTCATTGGTGGCCCCGATACCGTCGAGACTTATGCCGACGTAATCGAAACCGATTTCTGCTATTTGGTCGGCGTACCGGCCGTTGATCGGAGTTCCGTTTGTCGACAACGCAGTGTAGAGCCCGTGCGATTTGGCACGCCGCGCGAGGTTCAGAGTATCGGGACGGGACAGTGGTTCGCCGCCGGAGAGGATCAACGCTGGAATCTTGAATGCGGCCAGATCGTCCAACACGGTGACCGCCTCGGTGCTTGTTAGCTCGCCGGGAAAATGATGATCGGCCGCCACCGCGTAGCAATGCCTGCACTTCAGATTACAGCGGCGCGTGAGGTTCCAGATCACGACCGGGCGGATCGGCCCCGAGCGGCGGCGCGGTGGCGTTGGGCGGAGGAGCTGCTGCATATAATGGGATAGGCGGAACATAGTCTCAGCCTCCATTTTGGGACAATCGGAGTCCCGTCTTTTTCAAAATGCGTTTGGAATAGAGGATATCCGACCCGCGGCACACTGAATTAACTAACCGAGAGATCTCTGCTCGTTTGACTTCAACTTCAGCCCGAGACGTCCCGTGCACCATCGCGAACAGGTTGTAGGGCCACGCCGGAAGTGCGCGCGGTCTACGATAGCAGTGCGTGACGAAAGGAAGCGCGCCCACGTCACGACCGATCTCGGATACGAACTCGTCAGCTATGTCCCAAACCGTCATTCCGTTTGCCATCATACCGAGTGCGTAATGATTGGGGGCGGCTGCGATGCGCCGAACAACGCCGCAACGGATTAATTGCTCCAAACGAGCGATAACATCGGCTTCCGTTAGCTCTACTCGGCGTGCAATCTCGGCGTAAGGACGATGTGCGATCGGCAATCCCGCTTGTGTTGCTTCGATCAGCTTGCGGTCGATCGGGTCCAGTATTGTTGCATTTTCAGACATGCTTAAGCCGCCACCCTGAAACCAATGAAGTATTCCTCGAGCTTTGGAAAACGAGCGACTGAAAGTCCCGTTTCCTGCTCGATCGCGTTCGCCGTTGCGCCGATTTCCTGCTCGGTCTCGGTCGCCAGAACGAACCACATATTGAACGCATGAGCGCGTTCGTAATTGTGAGCGACTTCTGGGTGGCCGTTAACGAATTCAGCGACCTCGTCGAAGCGTTCGGTTGGCACCGACATCGCGCACAAGCAAAAGTCACCACCAATCGCAGCTGCATCAAGGAAGGGACCGAAACGCGTGAAGACGCCTTGATCACGCAGCCGCGTCACCCGATCGATCAGATCCTGTTCGGTGCAACCTATTTGGAGGGCGACCCGAGCAAAAGGATTTGGAACGAGAGGAAAGGCGTCCTGCAGGCGGTTGATGATTTTCCGGTCTAGCTCATCAAGAGCAATCGGAGGATTTGGTTTGCTTTGCAACATCATGCAGCCTCCTTGTCTGGTGCGACCAAGGCGCCTGTCTGTTTGAAACAGCGCAGCGAGAAAAGTATCAAGCGAGGAGTGTGTTCAAGCCCGGCGGACTCGGACGCGTGCTGCAGCAGCCGCAATGCCTCATCCCGCGTTTTTGCGTGGATCATACAGTACAGATTGAAGGGCCATTCGCGTGGATGACGGGTGCGCCTATAACAGAGATTGACCCCGGGGGCGGCGGCTAAAGCTGCTCCTGCTCGGTCGACATCGTTAGCCGGAATATCCCAGATCACCATCGCATTGGAACGCCAGCCGAGCGCTCGATGCCGGACAATCACGCCGATCCTTGGAAAAACACTCACATCGCAAAGCTCATTGACGCGTGCGATGACCTCATCCTCCGGCCGGTCAACCTGAGCTGCGATTGCCTCGAATGGCCGGGTAACCAGCGGCAATCCGTTCGTCAGACATTGTGCCAGCTCTCGGTCGCCGGGTTGGGGCTCGTATTTTTGTAGGCCCGCTGTTGATTGAATCTCATGTTGCTGGCTCTCGGCCCCTGTCAGGGCAAAGCCAAGATCGATATGGTAGGGTTTTTCGAGCCGCAGATCGAGCACGTGGCGACCAGTCTTCTCAGAGATCCGTTGCAGAGTTGCATCAACGTCATCGCGATTTGGTCCTGTAGCGACGAACCAAAGGTTCCAGTCGTTCTCGCGTAGATAGACGTGATTGATACCGGGTTCGGCAGCAATGATGCCTGCAACATCATCGACTTCTAGATCCGGCGCAGCAACCGCCGCAAGTGTGCTAGCGCCCAAGGTGTTGGGCCGCACGACACCGCCGACCCGGGCAATAATGCCGAGCGCCTGTAGCCTCTCAAGGCGCTCAAGGAGTGCGGATTCGTCAATGCCGAGAGCCTTTGACATCTCTGCAAACGGCTGACGAACGATCGGCATGCCGCGTTGCCAATTCTCCAGCAGCTGCTCATCCACAGTGTCTCGAACGTCCCTGTCCATGTCTCACAATCCTGTTTTGTGCGCCCGGGATGTCAGAAAGATTCCACTCGGACTCTTCGCGGGAATCTCCGCCTTCTTTTGGAATGTCCGAGCATCATAGACTTGCACCACGTCAGCGTCGCGGACCGACACCCAGACTTCGTGACCGCGTGCCGTGAACTCCATGTGCAAGACCGCCGGGCCAGGTTTCCATTGCTTGATGATCTTACCGGTGAGACTGTCGATAACCTGTATCGTGTCATTGTCGGGATGAGCGAAGTTGACCCAGACGTGTCGGCCATCGGGACGCGCGACAGCGAATACGGGTTGACCATGAACCTCTGTTCGTCCGGCTTCCGCAAAGCTTTTTCTATCGACCCAAAGTATCTCGTGACGGCCGACGGCAGGTAGCACGAAACGATCTCCGGCAAGCGCCCATCCTTCGAGGTGGGGCATCTTATAGACCGGCAGCTTCTCCTCACCGCGACCGTAACCGTTGAGGATGCGCCGCGGCTGCAAGGGCTCCGCCCAAAGGTCGATGAGTGCCAAGCCATCTTCGCCATACAAACCGGCAATGTAGTGCCGGCCATCGCCAGTTATGAGGGCATCATAGGGACGGTCACCGATGTCAGCGAACTTGGTAACCTGTGGTTGATTGCCTTTGGAAAAATCTGCGATCCATGTTTCGCCGGCGTCCCACAGCGTGAACACGAACTTGCGCCCCGGGGCATCGACAAGGCCGACTGTTTTCGATTGTCCGCCAGACCATTGCGCGGGGATATCAGCCACGGGTGCCAGCGTCTCGACATCGAAAACGCGGACGCCGCCTGGCTTGTAGTTCGACACGGCAACGAGCGTGCCATCATCGGAAATCGCGCCTCCGATCGCATTGCCCGCCTGTAAGACGCGACCGGCAATGGTCCCGGTTAGCAGGTCGACTTTAGTGAGACCGCCATCGCGACCAAATATAAACGCGAAGCGGGCATCCCGCGAAAAGACCGCCGAGGCGTGCGATAGATCGCCCAGCCCCACGACACGGTTAACTGTTGTTCGTGTCGTCGAGTCGATGATGAGTAGGGAGCCCGTTGCGCGCTCAATAATAATGCCCAAGTCGCCCGTGCCGCGCAAATCTGTATCGTCGGCGTACAGGGTTCCGGTAATGACGATCGCCAGCGCGAGTATGAAAAGTCCGCTAAAGAAATGTTTCATGGATCAGGCACCGTCAATAGGTAGTTTGCGATCCAACGCGCATCGTCCTCGCTCATCAGCGGGCGCCAGGGCGGCATGGGTGTACCTGGAACACCATTGAGAATGATCTGCGCGATCGCCTCGGCGTCGGCACCATCAAGAGCCGTTGCGCGAATATCAGGTCCAAGGCCGCCTTTGAGCGTCATACCGTGGCAAGATCCGCAATCCTGGCGAACAAGACGTTCCAGTTCATTAGCGCGGGCTGGTGAAGTGGTTTCGGCGATGGCCGGCCAGGCCTGCGCCATCGAAATAAGTACCAAAAATAGGATCCGTTTAAAATACGCGTTAGGCATGGACGGTTGCCACGGAATCGGCTGACGCCAATGCAATGACCTGGTTCACGATGGGGCAGACCTCCCGGTTCGCATAAAGTGAGACGACATCGCCGATGATGAACAAAACCGGGCCTTCGAAGTTGGCCCTTGCGGTTGCCGATGGCATCGTATCGAGATCGGAGACGACGCGCCGTTCGCGTGGTGTGGTACCGTTATTAACTGCCAAGACGGGGGTCGATACGGGCAATCCCGCCTCAACGAGCCGTTTGGAGATCTCCGCAATGTTGGCTGCGCCCATGTAGACCACGAGCGTAGTCTGCTTATCTGCAAGGCCGTCCCAGTCAAATTCGAGCGGTTGATCCTGGCGGCAATGGCCAGTGATGAACCGAACACCGGTTGCCAGACCGCGATGGGTCAACGGGATGCCGAGACTTGCGGCACAACCCTGCGCGGCGGTAATCCCTGGAACCACTTCGCATCGGATACCCGCAGATCTAAGTGCCAGCGCTTCTTCGGATCCGCGTCCGAATATGAAAGGGTCGCCGCCCTTTAGGCGGACGGTCGTGCGCCCGGTCCAGGCCTGTTCTATGAGGATCTTGTTGATGTCCTGCTGAGGGACGGGATGGCATTTGGGCTTCTTGCCGACGGGGATCATGCGAGCTTGCGGATTTGCCAACGAAAGAACCGCGTCCGACACCAGCCTGTCGTAAACGATGACCTCGGCTTCCGAGAGAAGCCTCATAGCTTTGACGGTCAAAAGATCCGGGTCACCGGGGCCGGCACCAACGAGGTAGACGAACCCGGTTGGTATTCCCGATGCGTTTTCCCGTAGGCTCGGCGGTCTGTACATGAATATGCTCTTTGTCTATGAGATTAGGCTGCTTAGAGTTTTTGGGCGAGGCAAGCTCGCCAGCATCGAACGACTTCTATTGGCCCGCACGAGAAACACCTGCCGGCCGCTATACTACGGCGTGACCGTAATCTCGCCGATCATCCCCTCTCTTTCCCAATGTGGCCCGCACAGAACTCTGTGGTCGCCAGGCTCAAGATCGATCTCGATCTCGGTGCCTTCACCGCCAAAAAATCGGTCGGATTCAGGCTTTCCGGCATCGCGGAACCAGAAGCTGTGGCTTGTGCGTTTGTCTAGATTAATGAAGCGCACTTTGCTGCCGCGCTTGATGTCGAGCTTCGGCGGACAGAAAGTGTATTTGTACATTGCGATAATCTGCACCGGCTCGTCGGCCATCGACTTGCCGTAGAGCTTCTTGTAGCGCTCGTCCGCCTTCTTGCAGATCTTGGTTTGCTCTTCATTGGTCCCGGCAGACGCATTGGAGTAACCGGTGATTCCCAAGGCAATTGCCATACACGCTGATGCGGTGAGGCGTTTCAGATTGAGAGCTGACATGTGCAGTTTCTCCTCAATTCCGACATGAGCCTTTACGGCGCATGACCCCATTACTGTTTCACGGCGACGATCTCGGCATCAGCGGCTTCGATTCCAAACCGCATTTCCAGCGAGACATGATGGAAGCGGGCGGACGTGTAGTCGTCATGAAGAGCTATGCTCATCGTGTAGAGCTTGCCCGGTTCAATGCTGATGTCGCCCGGTTTATCCGACTTCAACGGCCGGCTAATGACGACTGTCCAGGTATCGCCCTCGCGTTTGCCGGTCGCCGTCGTTTCAACTCCGCCCGACATTAGCCGCTCCGCCATGATTGATCCGTTTTCGGCGGATTCGCCGGAGCGATATCGCAGGAGATCCATGAAGACCCCATTGTTCTTCATTTCGGCCAGTTCATCTGCTGACTTTAGTTTGTCGCCACCTCCACGTGGTTTGCCGCCGCGGCCTCTAATCTCGATCTTCGTACGGCTCTCCCCAAGATACTTTGTGAGGCCGTCCTTCATGTCGATTACGTCTTTGTGCGGGCTCTCCGCCAATGCTTCGGGCTTCGGCGCGTCGGGCATGTAGCGGCTGTCGTTGTGGCACGAAACCCAACACCCTGCCTGGTCGCCATATTTGACGCCTTCACCGGCAAACATAACTGCGAGTTTCGTTTCATTGGCCGGATCCATCTTGCCGCCTTCAACGAACGGCACCGGCGTGTGGGCCCCGTTTTGCCACTTGAACCGGAAGTAGAGATTTTCGGCGTCGTAGGCGGACTGCACGTCGACATCGACATATGCGCGCTTGTTCGGGATCGGTGTTGCTTCCGCCTTCTCGCCCGATACGATCTTCGCGCCCATGTCCTTGACTTCCTTGGCATGACACTCCGCGCACCTATCGCCCGCCTTCCTGAATGCGCGCGCTCCGCCATGGTCCCGACCGTTCTGAACCCATTCGAATGAGGCCTGGCCAGGATAGAATAGCGAAACCGTTTTGGAGGGGATGCCGCTCCAGTCGATTGAGCTTCCAGGACCCGTACCATCGGCGGCGACCTTGGTCGCGGAGGGTGCGCCCGCTTCGGATTTGGCTGCCGCAATTTCGGCTTCTAGTTTGGTTGTGGCTGCTGCGACGGCGCTTTCGATGCGTTTGGCGACAGCGGCGTCGGCTGCGGCCTTCGCTTCCTGCGCTTTCGCCCCTTCCTCGGCTTCGCGCGCCTCAACGCGCTTTAGGCCTTCGATAAACGTATCCGGAATGGCCTTAACATAGGCCTTCAGCGGTGCTTCAAGTTCCTCGAGTTCCTCGTCGCTGAGCTGGTCGCGGACACTCTTATGCGCAATGCCCTTGTGACAATCGATGCACGTGTTGCCAGCCTTCATGGCAGCCAAATGCTGCTTGCGCGCGCGAGGTTTCTGGAACTCTGGGTTCATCGATTCGAGGGTGTGACAGTTCCGGCATTCTCGGCTGTCTGTCGCCTTCATCGAGTGCCAGACATTCTTGGCTAGGGTGAGCCGTTTTTTATCGAATTTTTCAGGCGTGTCGATGCTGCCGAGCAGGTGGTGGAAGACTTCGTTGGACGCCTGGATCTTGCGGACCATTTTATGGATCCACGGATCGGGAACATGGCAGTCCGAGCATTTAGCCTGAACGCCGGTCCTGTTCTGGTAGTGGATCGTTGTACTGTATTCCTTGTAGACGTTCTCCTTCATCTCGTGACAGGAGATGCAGAATGGCATCGTGTTCGTCGCTTCCATGGCGGTGTTGAAGCCACCCCAGAAGATGATGCCGGCAACGAAAAATATTGCAACAGCCGTCAGTGGAACACCCCACAGGGTCATCTGTTTCCAATATTGCCATTCGCGCCAAGTCGGCTTATCCGACGAGTCGCTATTGCTTGGGCCGTTGCCCTTATCGTCCGATGCCATGTGCTTGCTCCTGGCGCCATCGGTCCCGATCAACGGACCTTTGCGGGACATCATGTATAGAGAGAGGTAAGGACTGGGCGGGCGGCTTTAGGTGCCGCCCGCCCGCTCGACGTCCGCCACGTTATGTGACGTGATGCGTGCGGTTGTAGACGTTGAATTTTCCAGTTGGAGCGAAGAGGCCCTTAATGCGCGTCTTCTCTTCCAGCGTCTTGGAATCGTAGACGACGATTTCGCCGTTCGGTTTCAAGCTGTCTTTTCGGTTCCAAACGGAAACCCAGAACTCGGAGCCGTCCTTGTTGAATTCAATGTGGACGGCAACCTTGCCTTCGTCCTCGGTCGGCACAAGCGTCTTGACGATCTTCCGGGTCTTCTTGTCCAGAACCTGAATGGCTTGCTGGACTTCCGGCTCAGGATGCTTGGTCTGATCAAACACGACGTAGGGTGAATTCGGGTGGGTTCTGATGAACAGGCCGGGGCCGTCGGATTCTACATTGTAGCAAACCTTCCAGGCCTGATCGGCATGCTTTTCGGGATCATTGCCCCATACAGCCACTTTACCTTCACCCAGGTGGGTCGTCCCGCCAACAGGTCCGCACTTGTCGTCGTTCCAGTTGGCACCTGGTCCTGGGTGCGGCAGCTTGCCGACGTCGATCAGGGCTTCCGCTTTCCAATCCTTGCTGTCAACGATGACCATCTTGTTGGACGCGTTGGCAGCGATCTGGAAGTAGCGGCCGGTCGGATCGAAGAACCCATCATGCAGGAACTTTGCGGTGTTCATCTGCGTGATGCGCAGGTTGTCGAGGTCGGTATAGTCGACCTGCCACATCTGCCCGAGTTCTTTTGCCGATATAAGGAAGCTCGATTCATTCGGCGTCGTGTAGACGGCAGCCACGCGGCTTTCGTTGATATAGTCGCCGTCGACGTTGACGCCGCGCGTGGAGATCACCTTCATCGGCATCATGTCTTCCGACCTGACGATAACGAAGTGCGGCGGCCAGTAACCGCCACCAGCAATGTACTTGCCATCACCGGAGACAGCGACGTCGCGGGCATCGTATGCGACCTGGACTTCCGCCACGCGCATTTTGTCAGGCGTCTGCCACAGATCGATCTTGGTCAGCTTGCCGTCGCGACCCATCGTGTACCAGAAGCGGCCTGGGTTCTCGACCTTCTCTTTCTTGTGATGCTCGGTGCCTTTCAGCACGTGCACCGCATAACCTGTGTCGACGTGCGCGACGACTTCATGCTTGTCACCGTCAACGATGGCAACCTTGCCGACGTCACGCTCGATCACGAGGAAGAAGTTTTCCCAGTTACGCCCGTGTAAGGGTTTGTCCGGGTAATCCTTCGGGTCCACGTAGACTTTGCGGCGTTCCTTCATCATCGCAAGCGACATTTCCGGCGGAACCGGCGGCTCGTTCTGAATGTAGCTTGCGAGGTTCTTGATCTGCTCCTTGTTCAGGATGTCATCAAAGTTATTCATCCCGCCTTCGGTGCCGAGCGTGATGATCTTTTCGAGGCGCTTTTGACCTAGTTTGCGCGTTTCATCGGGAAGCAGGCTCTTGCCCGTCGCACCTTTCCGCAACACGCCATGGCAACCTGCACAGCGCTGGAAATAGAGTGTCTTAGATTCTTCGAATGCTTCCTTCGACATTTCCGGCACGGGCGCCAGTTTTGCGTCTTGAGCCTGTGCCGCAGATACCGCGCCCAACAAGGCGGCACCCGTGGCCAAGCTCACTACGAAGCTGCGATGCGTTTTACCAATCATCGTCGTTCCTCTTGCTAAGCGTTTGGCATAACAGTTGTCATCTAGGCATTGCCGGCACGCGCACGACTTGACTTTTGTTAGACAGCACTCCGAAAAAATTGCGACTTCTTAGTAGTTACGTTGCAGCCTCTGCGTACGGTGCATTGCTGCGTTGGGTCATCGGCTTTCATGGCTTGCGTGATCGCTATGAAGCGCTGGTCTACTCGCAAACCCGACTTACGCACTTTGACTTTTGTGAAGGCTCATTTGTATCGCTGTGTCAGTCTGATCAATGTCATCAGAAGGGTGCAGGGATGACCTGTGGTGAGACACGGTTCAGACATTGCTTTGTGCAGTTAATCAAGAACGTCCGGCACCTTTCGGGGTGCCGTGTTTCGCTCGCCAAGTTGGTCCTCGTGCTTGTCAGTCTGGTGGTGTTTTGCCATACGGCAACTGCTGGGAACGGTATCTTTGAGAACGCCGCGATTGCACCAGCTATGCCGGATGTCTCACTTGCAGAACGCCTATTTCCGGCTGTCCGTGAGATCCAACGGATTGAGCCGCAGGAGACCGACCCGCCGGTCTGGGCAGCCATCGGACCGGCGGGTCGGATCGGGTTTATTGCGTCCATTTGGGAGATTGCTGGACGCGTTGGTTATTCAGGCCTTCCAATTGACATCCTGGTCGGTGTGTCATTCGACGCCAAGATCACGGGCGGCGAAATAATCCGGTACAACGCGCCGGTTCTTGCACTTAGGATTTGCGGCGAGGACATCGCAAAGTACGTCTCAGGATTTTCCGGACACGACCTGACCATCCAAAAAGTGGAAGTCGACGAGTATAGCAACGGACTTCCGTCGATCCTCGCGGGGGCAACCGGTTCGACCGATGTTATTTGCGATGCCGTCCTGCGCGCTGTACACGCGGTCGGTTCTCTTGAACCGAGCGATACTGTAATCCTCGTCGCCAGCTCAAGACAGCACTCTCATCGCGGCACGACGTATCGAAAGACCGGTGACACCGTAGCTCCGCGGTTGGGTTCGCACGACAGACTGGTTGAGACTTTCTGGAGGACGTAACGATGGCAATCACACGTCGGCACTTGATCGTCTGTGGACTTGCAGCAGGTGCGGTTGGAGGCATTGGCGCCTTGATCGCTAACGGCGATCAGAAACCCGGGTACGTCTGGCACGGCTCTGCGCTTGGAGGCGAAGCTCGCGTCTCGCTATACGGCTCCGAGCCGGAAACGGCCAGCAGAGCACTTGAAGCGGTCGCGCAAGAGATCGAGCGGCTGGAGTCGCTTTTTTCACTGCATCGAAAGACATCCGAACTCAGCCTCTTGAACCAGGATAAGGTCTTGAGCGCGCCTTCCCGCGATCTGCGGGACCTGCTACATGCCGCCGTCGACTGGCGGTCAAGAACCGGAGGGGCGTTCGATCCAACCGTGCAGCGGTTATGGGAGGCGGCGGCGGCTGGTAACGAACCAACCCGTGAGCTGATCGAAACGGCAGGGTCCAAGATCAGTTTTTCCGATAACTCAATCAGCATCGAAGCCGGGTCCGCCCTAACCCTCAACGGCATCGCGCAGGGCCGCATTGCTGACCGTGTAACAGAAATCCTGGTGGATTACGGATTCCACGACGTGGTCATCGATACCGGTGAATTGCGGTTGCCTGGACGTCAGCCGCGCGCCGTCGGCATTCCGGCCGCCAAAGCCGCCGTCTCGGTCGCCGAGGTCGCAATTGCGACCAGCGAACCGAAATCACTATTGTTCGACGTTGCTAGATGGCGTCATCATTTAATCGATCCCCGAACGGGCGAAAGCCCACGCTACTGGCAGAGTATCTCCGTATTCGCGCCTGACGCGCAAACGGCCGATGCGCTGTCCACGGCATTCGCAGTGCTACCGTTCGAAGCCGTCGCCGACCTTGCCGGCTCAATTGGTGATGTCGCCGTCATCGGACGGGACCGCAAGGGCCGCATTCGCCGCTTCGGAGATCTGACGTTAACAGGCCGAAGGGACGTGTCGTGAAGCCCATCTGGAGCATGGCGCGCGGGCCCATCGTTCTGAGCCAAGGTCTCCGCATCTTCTTTCTCTCGGCTGCACTCTTTGCTGTGTTCTCGATGTTCGTGTGGCTGGGCTGGCTTGGCATCCATGCGGCAGGCGCTGCCTTGACCTATGTCCCGTTCGCACCTGCTCCGCATCAGTGGCACGGGCATGAGATGATCTATGGCTACGGGGCAGCCGTCGTTGCTGGTTTCTTGTTGACCGCCGTGCCGAGTTGGACAGGTGCGGCGCCGAGCCGAATGATATTCGTTTCATCGATTGCTGCATTATGGCTGCTGGGGCGGCTCGCCGTCTTCTTCTCGTCAGAGCTGTCGGCCGTCCTTGTCATGTTGATCGACGTCGCGTTCATTCCGGTTGTTTCTGCAAAGATCTTACTCAATCTCTTCAAGCGCCCGAAGCCGCAGAACCTGATGTTTTTGGGCCTGCTGGCTCTTTTGATCCTGGGGAACGTTACGACACATTTGGAATGGATCGATGTGACTACGAATACGGCCTCGAGTGGCTTGCTCACCGGTCTATTGACCCTGGCCGCCTTCGTCACCGTACTTGGTGGGCGCCTCACTCCATCCTTTACGCGCAATGCCTTAGTGCGCGTGGGACGCGAAACAGGCTTGCCGGAAACACACGCTTGGCTTGATGGTCTGGGCATTGGAAGCAGCATTCTGCTCGCCTTGCTCTCCTGTTTCGGGCCCGATCCGCGATTGCTGGCTGCGGTCGCTGCTGTGGCCGCCGTGACGAACGGACTTCGGCTTGCGGGTTGGCGAACATCGGCGGTTCTCGACCAGCCGATCCTGTGGAGCCTGCATCTCGGTTTTGCAATGCTCGTCGCCGGCTATGCTGCCTTTGCATTACACTGGACCGGCCTCGCATTCACCAAGGCCGCGGCGTCACACATTCTCGGGGTCGGTGCGATCGGCGGGATGACGCTGGCCGTAATGAGCCGCGCCGCCCTGGGCCACACCGGCCGAGCTCTTGTTGTCGCAAGGCCGATCGCGATTGCTTATGCGCTGCTGGCATTGGCGGCGGTTGTGCGTTCGCTTGGGATCTCCGCGTTTCCTGATCGATATTACTTGGTGATGTTTGTGGCGGGAGGATTGTGGATCGCCGTCTTCACGATTTTCAGTTTCGTTTATGCGCCGATCCTGACTTCGCCACGCCTAAAAGAGGATTCTTAGCTTTTGCCCAGGCAAAGCGCGGCTCTCGCTGAGATACTAACTCGAACAATGCGAAACTGACACCGAGGGCCTTCGCGGTTACCGATGAGGACTATTTCGCTGCTTCCTTGGACCGCGTCCGCCGGGAAGGACGCTATCGCGTATTCGCCGATCTGGAACGTATCGCCGACCGCTATCCAATCGCACGCAATCACGGTCTGGGCCCGGACGAAGTCGTCGTGTGGTGCTCGAATGATTATCTTGGCCAGGGATGCAACCCAGTAGTGATCGAAGCCGGTTGTCAGGCCATGCGGGACATGGGGGCTGGTTCTGGCGGAACGCGTAATATCTCCGGCCCCAATAACTTGCATGCGCGACTAGAGCGCGAGCTAGCCGACCTGCACGGAAAGCAAGCGGCTTTACTGTTCACGTCGGGTTACGTTTCAAATTTAGCTACGCTGCAAACGCTAGGGCAGCTTTTTCCCGGCCTTGTCATCTTCTCTGAAGCACTCAACCATACCTCAATGATCGAGGGCATTCGCAACTCGGGGTGTGAAAAAAGAATCTTTCGCCACAACGATCTTGCGCATCTTGAGGCGCTGCTGGCACTCGACGAGCTCAAAGGGCGGCCGAAACTCATTGCCTTCGAGCCGGTGTATTCGATGGACGGTGACATCTCGCCAATTCACGCGACCTGCGATCTCGCAGACCAATACGGTGCAATGACCTACCTTGATGAAGTCCATGCCGTTGGCCTTTACGGCGAGCGCGGGGGCGGGATCTCAGAGCGGGAAAATGCGGTTCACCGGCTGGCGTTCATTGAAGGCACGCTTGCAAAAGCCTTCGGCTGCATCGGGGGCTACGTCGCGGCATCCGCCACAGCGATCGATGCCATACGAAGTCATGCCGCGGGTTTCATTTTCACGACTTCATTGCCGCCATCGGCCGCAGCCGCAGCCTTGGAAAGCGTCAGTTATGTCAAGTCCCACCCCGAGTTGCGTCAGCGACATCAGGAGCGCGTTTACAGAATGAAGCGGTTGTTGCGGGAATCGGAATTGCCGCTGATGGAAAACGAAACGCATATCCTGTCGCTAAACGTGGGAGATCCTGTCCTTACGAAGCTGGCGACGGACTGGCTCTTCGAAATGCACGGGATCTACATTCAGCCGATTAACTATCCGACAGTTCCTCGCGTTACGGAGCGGCTACGCATTACGCCTGGCCCATTCCACGATGATGAACTCATGGACCGGTGCGTGTCGGCTCTGAACCACACGTGGGAGGCTTTTCGCCTGCATGCGGCTCATCTCGTTGCCGCTGAGTAGCACGCGGCTCGGAAAACTTGCTTTGCAGCGTTCTCGCCGCTCGCACTTGCTGCTGGAGGCGACGGCAGCGCATGAGCGGTAGCCGGCTCGGGCGGCCTTTGCAAAGACGTTCATCGCGAAAACGGCGGCTTACTTGCCTTTCGTTAAGCAGCAGTCTGAAACCGCAGGCGAATATGCGGCGGACCAATCGCCCGTCTCAAGGAGGCTAACGGCCATGCGCGAAGTAATGACGAAAACAATGGCCCGCAATATATTTTACGGCGGCTCATTGTTCTTCATTCTGATATTTGTTGGACTGACCATACACAGTCACATCTATATTACGACCACGTCAACCGCCTCAATGCCACTGACCGAGTCGGTCGCCCGTGGCAAACACGTGTGGGAGAGGTATTCGTGCATCAACTGCCACACGCTACACGGTGAGGGGGCCTACTATGCGCCCGAAGTCGGCAACGTCATGACTCGCTGGGGGGTTATCGACGAACCCGAGGATGCCTTCACAACGCTGAAAGGTTGGATGGAAGCCCAGCCAACAGGGGTCGAGGGCCGGCGCCAGATGCCCAATTTCAACCTCAGTGAAGAGCAGATCCGCGACCTCGCGAACTTCCTGATCTGGGCTGACAAGACGGATACGCAGAACTGGCCGCCAAATGATGCTGGCTAACTCGACCGCGCGGAGACCAATGCCATGAAATACGAAAGCCAACAAATCGCTTATGCCTATTTTCTGACGGCGATGATTCTATTTATCGTGCAGGTGACGGGCGGCCTGCTCGCTGGGTGGATTTACATCGCTCCGAACACACTGTCGGAAATTCTGCCATTCAACGTCGTCCGGATGCTGCACACGAACTCTTTGATCGTATGGCTCCTGGTGGGCTTTTTCGGTGCTGCATACTTCATCATACCGGAGGAGGCCGAACGCGAAATCCATTCGACGCAACTGGCTTATCTTCAGCTTGCAATTCTCATTCTCGGCACGGCTGGGGTTGTCGTCACCTACGTGTTCGACTTGTTCAACGGCAACTTCCTGTTGGGCAAGCAAGGTCGGGAATTTCTCGAACAGCCGCTTTGGGTGAAGCTCGGCATCATCGTGGCAGCGCTGATCTTCCTCTACAACATCACAATGACCGTCCTCCAAGGACGCAAGACCGCGATCACCAATGTGCTTCTTATCGGGATGTGGGGTATCGCGCTTTTGTTCTTGTTCGCGCTCTATAATCCGGACAACCTCAGCCTCGATAAAATGTACTGGTGGTACGTCGTCCACCTATGGGTCGAGGGAGTCTGGGAGTTGGTGATGGCGTCGATTCTCGCCTACCTGATGCTGAAGCTGACGGGGGTGGATCGTGAGATTGTCGAGAAGTGGCTCTATGTGATCGTCGCCACCGCGCTGTTCACCGGCATCCTTGGGACCGGGCACCACTACTACTGGATTGGAACTCCAGGCTACTGGCAGTGGATCGGTTCGATCTTTTCAAGCTTGGAAATAATCCCATTCTTCTTGATGATGGTGTTCAGCTTCGTCATGGTCTGGAAAGGGCGTCGGGATCATCCCAACAAGGCCGCGCTTTTATGGTCGCTGGGTTCGACGACACTTGCCTTCTTTGGTGCCGGTGTCTGGGGTTTCATGCACACGTTGCATGGGGTCAACTACTACAGCCACGGCACGCAGATCACGGCGGCCCACGGTCACCTTGCCTTCTTCGGTGCGTATGTAGCGTTGAACCTTGCCATCTTCACTTATGCGTTCCCGATCCTGAAGAACCGGGACCCCTACAATCAGGTCCTCAACATGGCAAGCTTCTGGTTGTTGGCGGGTGGCATGACATTCATGACCTTCGTACTGACCTTTGCGGGAACGATCCAGACGCACTTGCAGCGTGTTATGGGTGAGTACTTCATGGACGTACAGGATCAGCTTGCATTGTTCTATTACATGCGGTTTGGGGCCGGAGTTGCCGTGGTACTCGGTGCCATTCTCTTCGTTTACGCTATACTGGTTCCGCGCCGCGAACTTATTGAAACCGGCGACGAAGCCAAAATGAGCCCGGCGGAGTAAATCATGCAGGCCGCGATTTCTAAGGAGGGGGCATCAGCCCCCTTCTATCTTCCCCACTCGGATGAGTGCGAAGTTTTCACCGCAGCACATAAAAACAAGATGCCGCTGCTGCTAAAAGGGCCGACCGGCTGCGGCAAGACTCGTTTCGTCGCGCACATGGCCGCTCAGCTGGGACGACCGATCTACACGGTGGCGTGCCACGACGATTTGTCGGCCGCCGATCTTATCGGCCGCTACCTGCTGAAGGGTGGCGAGACGGAGTGGGTCGATGGCCCGTTGACGCGGGCCGTCCGAGAGGGGGCGATCTGTTACCTCGACGAGGTTGTCGAAGCACGTAAAGACGTCACCGTCGTTCTCCATCCACTGACCGACGACCGACGCATTCTGCCAATTGAACGCACCGGGGAAGTCCTTGAAGCCGGCGCGGACTTCATGCTGGTTGCGTCCTACAATCCGGGCTATCAGAATATTCTCAAAACATTGAAGCCTTCGACACGGCAACGTTTTCTTGCAATCGAATTCGATTTCCCGCCTGCAGATCGTGAGATTGAGATCGTTGCGTCCGAGAGTGGACTGGCGAAGCCGAAAGTCGCGCCGCTTGTGCGGCTGGCTGGCAAGTTGCGGGCCTTAAAGGGGCAGGATTTGGAAGAGGGAGTTTCAACCCGGTTGCTCGTTTACTGCGCGACACTCATCAATGCCGGCATGCCGATTGAACGCGCCGTGCAAACCGCGTTGATCGAACCATTGAGCGACGACGCAGACATCAAGCAGGGCCTGTTCGATCTCGTCGCCGCCGTTTACGGGTGACATCGCAATGGGCCAGATCGAATTCGAACTGTGGGAGCCTGAGGAAAGCGTCGGGAAGATCTGGCACGCTTATGTCAGCCAGCTCGACGCGCCACCCACGTTCGAAGATGCGACTGTAACACTCGACGAGATGCACGGCCGGCTCGCCGTCTTGTTTCGCGGCCTTGGCGGCAGACCCGAAGTCGAGATCAAGGCGGCAAGCCTACAAGAATCTCCTCACCGGTTGTCCAGGCGGCGCGCGCTGGGCCAGTCCGCCGAACGGATCGCCAGACCAAGTTTCGATGGCGAAGCGCTACGGCTACCCGATAAAATAGATTGCTTTCCGCATCGCGACGCCAACACGGCACTCTATCTCTGGCTTGCTTCTGCTGCGGTGTTCACCGATCCGCCGAGTTCGGAAGACGACCCGCTGCACGCGGACATCCGTATCTTGCAGGCAGCACAGCGCATGACGCGGCTGGCACTCACGGAGTGCCCGGGATTGAGGCGTGTGTACGCCGGCCTATCTTCCGCCACCAGGCAATTGCGAAAGCCACGCTTGCTTCCCAGAACCGAGGCTGCGGTCGAGGCGGCGATCTTACACCTCTTAGGGGATGCGCCGCCGAAGGATGGTCTTGCACTGGCCATTGCATCGGCCGTCCACGGCCAGGCCAGCGACTTGACAGCATTGCGGGCGCCCCGTGGCTATCGGCCATTCATGCCGGTTCCCGTGTGGCCCGACCTGCGCGAGCTGGCGGAGCGGCAAAGGGTGACCCGGGAGGACGAAAACCCCGAGGACGGTCAATCATCCGAAGCCAACGAGGAGCGAATATTCAAGGCCAAGCGTAGGAGTGCGGACCAGGCCGCGCGTAAAGATAGCCTAGTGTTGCACAAGTTCGAGGCGATCTTCTCGTGGGCCGAGTTCCTGAACCTAAATCGCCGTATCGAGGACAACGATGAAGATACCGCGAAGAAGGCTGCAGACGACCAAGAAGAGATCAGCCTGACGCAGGTGCCGCAAAAGGCGAAGGCCCGCTTGCGGTTGCACCTCGACCTGTCGCCTGAAGAGGCAGAATTCGAACGGCTTGCCGGCCGGTATGTCTATCCCGAATGGGATCACCGTAAGAAGGATTACTTGCCCGACTACTGCCGCGTGCTGGCTGGTCCCGCGGAAGCTGCCGAGCAAATTCCGGAGTTCCTGGAATGCTCAAGGACGCGCCGGCGCATTCGCAATGTCCGCCGGCAGTTCGAGGCTCTGATGCCGAAGAGAGTGCAGCTCACCAGGCAGATCGACGGTGAGGACATCGATATTGAGGCAGCTGTTGAAGCTCGCGTCGAACTCGTCGCGACGGGCGAGCATTCCGACCGGGTTTATCGGTCGAGCCGCAGCCAGGAGCGTGATCTCGCGATTTCGATTTTACTCGACGCCTCACGCTCGACGGAGAGTTCCGTTGCGGGACGTCAGGTGATCGACATCGCCAGGGAGGCACTGATCGCTCTCGCCTGGGGGCTCGACTCGTGCGGCGACGAGACTTCCATACAAGCTTTTTCATCGTTGCGGCGGAACCGCGTTTTCATGCAGTCGTGCAAGACGTTCGATGAACCAATGGGGACGCGCGTTGAAGCCCGTATCTCGGGACTGCGTCCAGGTCATTATACGCGGCTCGGTGCGGCGGTGCGGCATGTCTCAATGGAACTCGCCGAACGTCCCAAGCAGCGCAGACTTCTGCTCGTGCTAACCGACGGTAAGCCGAACGACCTTGATCATTACGAAGGTCGCCATGGGATCGAAGATACCCATATGGCGGTTCGCGAGGCGCGCCGCCGTGGGCAATCGGTTTTTGGCGTGACGATCGACAGCAAAGCCCAGGCGGCGTTCGGCCGGATCTTCGGGCGCGGCGGCTTTGTCGTCATTCCTCATCCCGAAAAGCTGACGGCCGCGCTGCCGCAGCTCTATCGTCACCTGGTGAGTGGATGAGCAACGTTTTGGATCGATTACCAGCCGATAAGAACGATAGCGACCATCAGAAAGCCCACACCACTCAGCAAGCCCGCGACGGCTGGGGCGTGCTCGGCGAGCTGCCAGGCGATCTGATGATGTGGGTGTTGATTGTCAGCGAGCTCTTGGTTTTCGGGGCCGCCCTAATCGCGTTTCTTGCGGTCCGGACGACCGATCCGGCGGGATTTGCCGCCGATCAGGCGCTGCTCAACCGCACGGCAGGTGCGGTCAACACCATCGTGCTTGTAACAAGCGGTCTGTGCGCGGCGCTCGCCGTCCGCGCACGCGAAATCAATAAGCGAACGACGGCACGAGGATGGCTCGCCGCAGCAGGTGTTTTGGGGGCCGTCTTCCTATTCGTGAAGGGGCTCGAATACTGGAGCAAGGCGACAGCGGGGATCGACATCGAGACGAGTCCGTTTTTCACGTTCTACTACCTCATCACCGGCTTTCATGCCGCGCATGTAGTGGCCGGAATCGTCATCCTCTCGCTGGTGGCCTGGGCCGACAGCTTGCGAAACATGGAGACGGGGGTGGCCTTCTGGCACATGGTCGATCTGGTTTGGGTTCTGCTCTTCCCGATCATCTATCTTTTGAGGTGATGACATGCACGCCAAAGCATTAATCGAGGCATGGGCCGTGCTTGTCGGCTTGAGCGCTGCAACAACCGTGCTGAGCATGATGGAGGTATCGGGGCGAGGCGGGATCATTATCGCCGGTTTTGTCTTGTTACTGGCTGGGATCAAGGCACGGGTTATCCTCAGCCGCTATCTTCAGCTTCGGAATTCGCGTTTCTGGCTCCGGTCTTTCGACATGGCGATCGGGTCCTTCCTGCTTTTGAGCTTCGCTGTCTTCGCGTTCGCAACTGAGTATTGAAAGATGGACATGACCAGTGATGCACCAGACAAGCACCGCACGCCGCTGTGGCTTTTACTCTTCTGCTATGCGCTGATGGGCTCCGCGTTCGGGATCAACGGGGCGTTCATAGCTTTGGCAATACCCGCCATGGCGCCGTTCGGGGTTTCCGGCTTGATCGCCGCTGGTATCGTCGGTGCGGTGATTGGAGTTCTTCCGGCAATCTGGCTTGCCCGACAAATCCATGATGGCATTCGTGAAGATCGCTGATCGGCCGTTCACCCGGCGGCTTTGATCGCTGGCACGAGCTCAGCAGGCAACGGTAGTTTCAATGCGGCCGTTCGGCCGGCAGCAGACATCTTGCGTGCTGTCTTTTGAACGATCCGGTAGAGCTCCTCGGGTGTGCGGCTCGTTGCGAATGGTTCGAAGTACCAGCGCATAAAAACGAGACAAGCCACATCTTCCAGTGTCTGCGCTTCCTCGTCGTGCTTGATCCGTTGCTTGCGGATTAGCGCTGTGACGCGCTCGCAGGCCGGCTCTTCGTAGCCCTCGAGCTTCATCAGCTCACTGACGCGACTTGCATGATACCGGGCCGCCTCGAGACGCCATTCAAGATACCCAGACCGTCCTTCCGCAAAATCATTGCGTGGCCGTTTCCACCTTTCGATATGCTGACCTCGGACAGCGATCTGCGCGTGCTCCGATGCTCCCGGTGAGAATTCTGCCAGTACCGCCGACATCCGCCTCCCGTAGAGTAGCGCGGCGGGTTCCGCACCACCTGGTGTCGGCTCTGTTTTCGGGTCCTGTGAATTGGCTTTATCGATACGGGCCAATACGGCTTGCAACCGCGAAGGCGCGCTCATTCAGCCTTCCTCCACGGGGCGCTTCGATCTTGGAGCATGTATTCGCGCAATCGTTCCACGTCTGCTATCGTCGCCTGGTTGTGAGAAATCTTGACACCCTGCGTTTCGAGCCGATTAAAGGCGCGGGAGAGGCTCTGCGGCTGCATGCCAAGGCGTCCGGCGATCAGCGTCTTATCATAAGGCAACGTGATCGTGCACGAGCCCTTTTCGCGCAGACACAACTCAAGGAGAAACTCCGCGACACGTTGCGCCCCGGTATGCGCCTTGAGCTGTTCGAGTTGCGCCACAAGCCCGTGCAGGTGCCGAAACGCCGAGGCAAGAATGGCAGTTGCGATTTCGGGGCGGTCACGCATCATCGTTGACAGGATGCTGGCGCGAACGTGTAGCAACCGGCTGTCGGTCACGACCTCCGCGGAAACCGGATATGCGCCTCCGGCAAACGCGACAGCCTCTCCAAAACTGCGGCCTTTTGTGAACACACCGACGACTGCCTCCGCACCGGTGGAGGTGATCCTGAAGAGTTTTATCCAACCGTCGAGGACGACGAAGATACTCTCCGGCGGATCGCCCTGCAAGAAGACCGTTTCGCCGCGCCGGTAAGATCTTGTCGTCGCGCGCTGCAAAATCGTATCCGCAAGCTCATCAGGAAGGCTTGCGAAAAGTACAGCTTCTCTCGCTATGGCAAGATCGCTTCCTTCCAGCACGGCAAGTCTCCCAGTCCAACTTCGTCATGTCGATGCCGCTTCGATGCCTGCATCGCATGCACCGGCCAGTATCGTCGGGTAAAACTTGCGGAGACGCTATCATAGTCAATCGGGTCGCGAAAGGCGAACACGTCTCTCTTGTTCATTCCCAAGCGTCTGCGTGCAACTCGGGAATGCCGGCATGCTTTTGAAGGTCGGCGGTGCCGACGTGTGTTAACGGCGCAATCTAACGCCGCCGAACCGACCGCTGCTTCACCAAAGTCAAGGAATAAGGCGCGCGCGCGCATAGTATCCGCGGCATTGGAATAGGAGCAGCCATATGAGCAGTGCGGGAATTGGACATAATAGTCGCGGCATCATCCTTAGTATCGAAGCGCGTTTCTTTAACAGTCTGGCGAAATACAGCGGCCACTCGGGACTGACCCGACAAGTTGAGGTGCCGGCGGGTGCCAGTGTTGGCGATCTCATCAAGATGTTCGACCTACCGCTGAGTGAAATTTACCTGGTCTTGCGAAACGGCCGCGATATCACGCCGGGCGTATACCAGGGTGGCGTAGTGAACGAGGAAGCAGCTCTGGAAGACGGCGATGTCGTCGCGTTCTCTGGACCGGTCCCCTACAGCTACGGTTACGGTGCACCGATTGTGTGATTAAATGCCTCTTTGCGAGCCTTCCTGCCTTGCAACGTCAACGCTTCCGGCCCAAGTGTCGGCTGATGGCGTATTGGTAACTGTGTGCTCGCTCCGACCACGCCCCATGACGGCGTGTCCGGATCCGGAGGGAGACATCCATGCCAGCTTCGGCGAAACAGATCAGAGATGACCTGGAACGACGTTTCGGGGAAGTTATTCCGGAAATTGCTGCGACAGATGCCATTGATCTGTTGGCTTCCATGGCCAGACGTGGATCTTGCCGCCGCTTCAAAGCACAGCCCGTAGGCGCCGAATTAGTCAAAATGCTTTGCGCCATAGCGCTTGCTTCACCCTCCAAGAGTGACCTGCAGCAACGGGACATCATCGTCGTCAACGACCCAGAACGAAAGACGCGCCTTGTTGATCTTGTTTCGGACCAGGCGTGGGTGAAAGCCGCGCCGGTGTTGCTCGTTTTCTGCGGAAACAACCGACGCCAAAGGCAACTCCACAAATGGCGCGGACACGCTTTTGCAAATGATCATCTGGATGCGTTCTTTAATGCTGCCGTTGATGCGGGTATTGCACTTTCCGCGTTCGTTACCGCCTCGGAAGCCATCGGTCTGGGCTGCTGCCCTATCAGTGCGGTACGCAATCAAGCCAAGGACGTCAGTGCGCTACTTGAGTTGCCGGACTATGTCTTTCCCGTTGCCGGGTTGGCCGTGGGGTTCCCGGAAGAAAAGCCCAGTATCAGCATGAGGCTTCCGCTCCGCCTGACGGTTCACGAGGATCGATACTGCGATACGGAAACCTCCGAGGCAATCGACTCCTATGACGCGATGAGGATTTCCGTACAACCATATGCGCAGCAGCGTTTGTCAGAGAAGCTTGGAACAACCGATCAGTACGGTTGGTCCGAAGACAAGGCGCGCCAATATAGCGAGCCTGAACGTCTCGACTTCGGCGATTTTGTCAGAAGCAAAGGCTTCAATCTTAAATAGACTCTCTGCTTGAATTCTGGATGCGCGCGGCGATTCTGTCTTTGGATCCGCAAGCCCTGAACAAAGGTGCTGGCGGGTCATCCGCTCGGATCCGAATAGGAACACTGCGCGAAGGCTCAATGGTTCGGCGGCCGGTTGACCTAGCGGCCGGGCGTAATGGAGCAGACGTGCTCCACATACGCGGGACGCTGCTTCAACCTCTCATACCAGGCTTCGAGATTGGGATGCTGTGGTCGCTCGGGTGCGTAAGCGATCCAGCGATGCGTCAGTGTGCCGGCGGGAATGTCGGCCATGGTGAATTGGTCGCCGCAAATAAAGGCTCGGCTGGATAGATGGTGATCCAAGATGCCAAACAGGGGGGCCGCGTTCTTCACTGCCGTTACGATGGCTTCGGCGTCGCGCTTCTCGGGTGGAAGAACAAACATGTTGGCGACGAATGCCGGATTGAACGGGTGCAGGGAGATCGCACTCCAATCCATCCATTTTTCCGCCTCCGCGCGCACTCGAAGATCACTTGGACACAACCCGCCCGGACTGTGCTTGGCGCAGAGGTATCTGACAATCGCACCGGATTCCCAAAGGCTGAATTCTCCGTCTTCTTCGATTGTCGGGACACGGCCGGTCGGATTGCGGTCGCGGTAATCCGGATCATCATTACCGCCGAAACGACCTCCCCAATCGATCCTTTCGGATTCCAATTCCAGTTCGCCAATGCACCACGTCACCTTGGCAACGTTGGAGCTGTTCGCGCGCCCCCAGACTTTCAACATTTGGAACTCCTTTTAATTTTCTCAGAGGCTACCCGGAAAGCGTTTGATCATCCCCATAGCTCAATCACTCCTCGTCATTGTCTTCGATGGCCATGAGCGCCCGTGATGCGTACTCGCGACGATAGACGATCGCTAGAACCCACGCGCATCCTATTATGAAAACAAGCGAGTGCAGGAACCAGCCGAGCCCGGCGATGGCGAAGTAGACGGTTCTGAGCCCATCGTTGGAGTGCATTGCTGTGATTCCTGCTAGCTGCGCAGTCTTTGCGGCATGCTTCTCACACTGTACTGCGGTGTTCGCTTCCCACCGCGGCATCGCTCCAAGCATCGTGCCGAGGTAGTGGGTCAGTCTGAATGCCCAAGCGAACTTAAAAAACGCCCGAATGACGAGAGCCATCAGGAAGATTATTTTGAACTCCCAGACGACAAGTGGAACGTCGACGACGTATGGAAATTGTTCCAGCCGGTTCTTGACGTTATCGGCAGCTCCAAGCATGGCGGTTAGCCCGCCGAGCACAATCACCGTTGTCGATGCAAAAAAGGCGTTGCCGGAAGATAGATTCATCAGAAGTTGTGAATCCATAATGCGGACATCGCGCCGGGCAGCGGACTGCATCCACTGCTGCCGGCGTTCTTGAATAGCCGCAACCAGACCCTTGCGGTCCTTGAGCGGCCCATACCGGACCGCCCAGTCGTAACCGAAATAGCAAAGTGCGAACCACGCGATGGCGAAGATGTCGAAGTACGTCAATGCTGCAAACAAACTCGTTGCCTCTAGAAGTTTTCCGCACAGAAGGAAAATGCATGCGCCGCCGTTGTTTGCGGCTGATGTTGGTACTCTTTGACCGTTACCCTTTTGGGTAAGGGGTTACCGTGGCCGTGATTACCTTTGATCATCAAGTTCCGTTCACACGTCAATGTCGACACTAGATCTCGGGATGAGGCAAGCCCGTTGTCTCCATAGCGGGCCAGATTCGCTGCGCACTGATGGGGGAACCTGGCATGTGTGAAGTGTAGCCATGAACACGCTCCGACCATTCGCTTTGCGTCGGCTCTTGACTGAATTCAAGACAGACATCAATCGACGAGAAACCGGCCAGAATAGCGTGTCGCACCGTCCCGCAGGCTGATAGCAACTTGCACCCTGACTGGAACCCGGCAATGATCAAGCGTGACTTGAATTCCTGGACGCACCAAGCACCAAAGTCCTCGTCATTCGGGCCGACGTCGCAGCCCATTAGGAGGATTGCGGTGTGCGCGTGTTGGGGCGCATTCTTCTCCACCTCGTAGCACCACTCGGTGGTCGCGATGAAGCTTCGTGAGGCGATGCGTCGTCCTATCATTTCTTTTGTTTCTTGTGTTTGACGGGACTTGAGCTGTGCGGGGGACGGATTCAAAAACACACTTGTGTCGCTGCCGCCGAACAAAGCTACATAACCTGTGCAGCCGTCTGCACCATCACAGCCTTGCGACGAAGCCGGCTGGCCGACTTGCGACAGGACCTGATAATGCCCTGCCCATTCATATCCGAGCCGTGCCAATTTCTCAGGGATGTGGACCTTATGGAACCATCTCAGATAGTCGTCTTTACCGTCCGTTTTTAAATCATAGATGATCGCCCATATGGCTGTGCTCATGTCGCTTTCACTTTCCAAATGCACACATGCTCAAATGAGCTCGTCACTACGGTCGTCGGTTTCGCCGAAGCGTTTGAGGACGGCCGGTTTGGTTCCCTCGTAGACCTTTGAAAGGCCTTCGGAGATCTTGGCGTTCTCACGGTCAAAGAGGCTGTTACCGTCAAGGTCGCTCTCAACGATGAACGGTCCGAAGTTCTCGACCTCGATGACCCACATAGCTTGCGCCAGGCCGAGTTCCTCGCGCCAATGGACATTCTTGACGCGTCTTACCCCGCGACCCAGCAAAGCCCCGGTCCCGTAACCGACGGTGGTCAGGTAGATTGCACCATGTGGAACGAAGTGCTCGCGGTAGTCCTTTGAACTCATGCCACCCTTGCCGAGGATCAGCTTGGCACCCGATTTTTCAAGCCATTGGCCGATCCATTTGGAGAACCGAAACGAGGCGGTCGCCGTTACCGCGCCCATTCTGAACTCGCCCTCGTCGGTGATGGCAGCGGCGGGCGAACAGTGGAAGTTGGCGCCGCTTTCTGCTGGAAGGTCGAGCGGCAACGGCACGTTTTGTTCGACGACGCGATGGTAGACGCCTTCGCGGGCGGTGTAGACTGTACCGTCAAGGTAGACGACATCGCCGATCGCGAGCTGACGGAGGTCGGCTTCGTCGGGTTCGGTCTTCAGGCGGACTTTCTTGAAGGCGCTGTTGCTGGCCATTCAACTGTCTCCCGGCGCTGATAAGGTGTGAACCACTGGGGATCGGTCCGATATTCAACGGACCCATCGGCGTGAATACGGGCGCAGGCTCTGCGCGAAGACAGGCAGAAGGCGTGAACGCTCATTTGCATCCCGCCGGTATGACAGTAGCCGACCTCGATATGGCAATCGATGACCATCGATTTGCCGACGAATCCCATCGCGCCCATGCCGATGCTGTTGCCGAGTTCCTTGAACTCGACTTCCAGCTCGGCGATGCGGGGATCGGGGTTGCGGTCGCCAACGGTCCGCAGGCAAGCGGCGCGCTTGCCGAGCACCATGCAGGTGTCCTTCGAACCGCCCACTCCGATGCCGATGATCGCCGGTTGGCAGGACAGTCCGCGCTTGCCGAATGCGACCAGGCTGTCGAGGAAGAAGCGCTTGATGCCTTCGATCCCATCGGCGGGAAACAGCATGCGGTAGTCGGTGCCAAAGAGGCCGCCCTTGTGCACGGTCGTCAGGTCGATCCAGTCCCCTTCAGGCTCGAAGGCGAACTCGATCTCCGGTGCGTTGATGCCGACATTATTGTCGTGGTCGGTCCGCCACAGTGGATGAACTCGGTTGGGGCGTAAAGGTATGGCGTTCGTGGCCTCCGCCGTTGCACGGCGCAACGCGGCCTCGAGCCCAACCGGGCCGCCTTCGAGGTTGGCATCGTTAGCCATCTTCACGTACCAGCGTGGGCAGCCGGTATCCCCGCACATCGCGCGCCGGTCCTCTTTTGCTGCTTCGTAGTTTTCCAGCATCGCTTGCAGGACGAACGAGGAGAGGTCACCATCCTCGACTTCCGCTGTACGTTTGAGCCCCGAGAGATAATCCTCCGGGATGTCGATTGCGGCCTTGTCCATCAGGGTCATGGCCGTTTCTTGAATGGTTTCGAGAAGGATCATTGTACTCTCCTCAGCCCCGAGCCGACACAAGGGTTTCGGGCTCGTCCTTTAAAAGCGTTTCGCCGGGCCGGACGATCGAGAAGTCAACGGGCTCCTGCGACACTTCGAGTTGATCGCCCGCTATACGCCTCGCCACGGTGAAGTATGAGGTTTCAAGTTTGCCGGAGTCGGGGAAGTCTTCGCGGTAATGGGCACCACGCGAATTCTCGCGCGACAATGCTGCGCTGGCAATTACCTCGGACACTTCGATGAGGCTATGCAGATTAAGCCAGTCGTGCCAGGTAATGTTGAATACCATATCGTCGTCGGGAAGCCCGGTTTCCAGAAGCTCCGCCTTCAACTCTTGCAGTTGCTTCATACCACGCCGCAGTCCGTCACCGGTGCGCATCACGCCAACTTCATCCCACATCATATGCATGAGCCGTAGTCGAAGCTCGTGAACGTTGCCGTTTTTGCGGGAGAAGGGCAGGCGCGCGCGGGCGATTTCGGCTTCGATCTGGGCTTCATCAGGCTCTCGCAGGAGCTTGAGCGAGTTATCTCCCACTGCGCCGGTGACATCCCCGGCCATTATGTCGCCAGCAACACCACCATACACGGTCGAGTTCGCAACTCCGTTGCCGCCGAGGCGGTTTGAGCCGTGGGCGCCGCCGGCATCCTCGCCAGCTACGTACAAACCGCGAAGCTCGGTACGGGTGTCAGGATCGACGACCAGGCCACCCATGAGATAGTGCGCTGTTGGCACGACCTCGACACGTCCAGCCGCCAAATCAAAGCCGCAGTCGGCACAGCGTTTGACCATTCCCTTGAAGCGCTGACGCACATCATCGGGCCCCAGGTGACTCATGGCGATGTAAACGCCACCGTTTGGTGTTGTATTGCCCTTGCGCATCTCGTCGTAAATAGCGCGGCTGACGATATCGCGCGTAGCACGTTCACCGCTCTCGTCGTAGTCGAACATGAACCGACGGCCGTTGCCGTCGAGGAGATAGCCGCCTGCTCCCCGCAACCCTTCCTCAAGGACCGTACCGGTCATTCGAGTGTTCTCGCCGCCGAGCAAACCCGTCGGATGGAACTGAACCATTTCCATGTCCCGCAGCGGCAGGCCAAGACGGAGAGCCATGGCGAGCCCGTCCATCGACTTGTCGCCTGAAGGCGTATGATACCGGTATATGGTTGGACCGCCACCGGTTGCCATCAAGACGACCTTGGCACGCACAAAGCGAAAGACGCCGCGGCGCATGTCGACAAACAGAACACCCGCAAGTTCGTCACCGGAGTTCGACTTAATGAGCGCCAGCGCGCGATGCTCTTCGAGGCGTTCAACAGGTCTTGCCAAGACCTGCTCCATCAAGCGGTTGATGATCTCGATGCCGGTGAGATCGCCCTTGTGAACGGTCCGGTCGAAGGTTTGGCCGGCAAAGGCCTTTTGATGCAGACTTCCATCCGGCATGCGATCGAAGAAGCAGCCGATTTCGTTTTCGAGCTCGCGCACACGCACGACGGCCGTCTCGCACAGCTTCCAGGCCATCGCCTGGTCGGGCAACCACTTGCCGCCGATGATGGTGTCCATGAAATGGCGTTCCACCGAGTCGCCTTTGCCGAGCGCCACGTTATATCCACCCTGGACCATGCGCGTGCAACCGCACTTACCGAGGAGGCCTTTCACGGCGATCGTTACCTTGATATCGGATGCTGCCTTCTGGGCATGCAGAGTGGCGAAGAGCCCAGCGCCTCCGGCTCCGATAATCAGGACGTCGGTATCGTGACGTTCAAACATAGGTTCACACCGCGCTGAGGAAAAAACCGATTGAAACGAAGAACGACAGCGCCGCCGCGATGGCTGCATAGGCCTTCTGCCGTGGCGACCAGGGAAGGAACTCCAGCGCCAAAAGCCGCAAACCGCCGAACAGGTGCAGTGACAAAAGCAGCACCAGCACCGCTTCGGCGAGTTTCACCAGAGGATAGTCCGTCCATCGCAGGAACGTGTCGAGGCGGGCCGCATCGTTGAGAGCCAAACCCAGAACATAGAAATGAAGCGGCAAGAACAGTGCCAGAGCTAAACCTGATATGCGGTGGATGAGGGAAGCGATGCGGAGGGGATCGCGGTTGTGCTTTGCTTTCATCAGAACACCACGGCCGCGACTGCACGGCCCCCCAGTAGCGCAAGCACCATCCCAACCGTCCACGTCAAGGGATTGAGCCAGCGAACCGGCAGGTTCAATGTCTCGAATGCAATAGCCCGCAACCCGATGGCGGCATGGACGGAGACAGCGCCGACGAATAAACCATAAAACGCGCCCCACCAGAGGCTGCCTTGTGTTCTATCAAGGATTTCCGAAGCGGTGAGTCCGTTTTGTACGGCGTAGATCATCGTCGCAATGTGACCGATCACGAGTGGCGCCATCAGAAAGGCGCTCAGTCGCTGGGCCAGATAGAGACGCAACCCGATCATCGCGTTCTCCCTCGTCTTAGGAATGACGTTGACGAAAGCCGCTTTAAACCAGCAATCGAAGCGGTTGGATTGAGGTCATTGGGGCAATAGGTCAGGCAACTTTGATGGGAATGGCAGTTGAAACAGCCACCATCCGCGGAAACGGCGCGAAGGCGCGGCGCATAGGCGCCATCGCGTTCATCATTCTGCAGTGTCCAAGCGCGATTGAGCGCGGCTGGGCCGAGGTAGCTGGGATTGGCGGTGACGGTATCGCAAGCTGAATAACAGACCGCGCAATTGATGCACTCGACGGCTTCGTTGGCGAGCTGGCGCATCGGATCGGCCGGCGAAATCGGCGCGATGGCGTCCTTGCGCGTTGCTGTCGGGTGGAAAACTCCTTCAGCGCCAGTCCATTTGTCAAAGAACTCCGCCATGTCGGTGGCGAGGTCCTTGATTACCGGTAGATTGCGCAGCGGCGCAATCTCCAGCCGCTTGCCGTCGAGAACCCTGCGGACATGGGTTCGGCACGTCCATCTAGGCTCGCCGTTCACCATCATCGCACAGGAACCACACATGCCGACACGGCACGCGAAGCGGTAAGTCAGCGTCGGCTCGGCGTGCTGTTGGATCCAGGTGACGACGTCAAGCACGGTCTGGCTTTCTTGGGCCGGAACCGAATACGAGCGGTAACCGCCGCCATGGGCGTTGCCCCGCCAAACCTTTACGTCGAGCGCCTCGGCAGCTTCTCGCAATTCAGATCCCCTTTCTTTTCACGACGACGCGGCCTTGCTCTGGATAGACCGTGACGAAGTCGCCGGTCGAGATGAGGGTTGTCACATCCCCGTCGGCGAAGCGGTCGCACATGGCCATGCCGGCGAGAGCAGCGCCCTGGGCAAGTATCGTATTCGCGGCATTGAACAAGATTGCCTTCGGCGCGATGCCACGCGCGGTCATCTCGTGCAGCATCCAGGCCGATGCAACGCCGCCCTTGGCTGTGTTGAAGACCAGGATTTTGTCCTTATAGGACTGACCGGCCAATGCGTGCGTCGGCCTTGAAAACACGCCCTTGATGCGGTCGAGATCATAGCGAGCGGAAAAATTGTCATTGGCGACAAGCGCTTCACCTTCGACAACACCCCCGATGCCGACATGGCATTTTAGTTCTTCTTCCATCAGATGATCTCCCCGGCGACGGCCGATGCGATGCAATCCTCCATCGAAGCTAGTGCCGGCTGATAGCCGTAGCCGCCGAGAATGTTGACGATCTTCGTGGAATTGGACAGGAGCCGTTTCCACCCATTAGCCTCGCCAATTTCGCGGGCGTACTGCTGGTAGAAACAGGTGCCCTGGAGGACTTTGGCGCCGAAGGTTTCGATCATATCGACAAGACCCATTCGTTCGGCATCGACGTAAACACTGGGTGGAGTGCAGACGAGTAGATCGGTGCCACTGTGGATTGTCTTGCCACGGCAAAGATTGGCAACCTGCTGCATCTCGACGAGCGAGAGCTGCGGAGCGGCGAAGACCACGACGTCGACTTTCTCGCCTTTGGCCCCGAATGGCCGGCGCAGCTCGTCGATATCGGATTTTGTTACTTCTTTGCTGCGAAGCTTATCGCCACTGACATCGGACAGTGTTTGGCACTCCGGTGTGATACCAACGATATGGAATAGTGGCGTCGAACCGTAACTCGCCATCGCCGCGCCCATGTGCTTGATCTCGTCGGAGTTCGGAACACGCTCGACACCCTCAATAACGGGCACTTCCCAGTAGGATCCAGCTTTGCGTCCAATGACGGCGCCGAGAACACCCCCGTCGGTGAGCCCTTCCGGCTGTTGTCGGATAACAAAACGACAGGTCGCCTGGCGGTGCTGGTCGAGATGAAGGCCATAGCGCGGGGTGCGGCCGGTCAACCCCGCGGCGAGCGCCGAGGGACCACCCTCGAAATTGGAACGTGCGCCGCATACGCTGTTGGAATAGATGACGACGCCGGTGTCGCCGTAAGCCACGTTTTCACCTTGCACCGGCGGCATGATCGTCTGGTAGTTGATGCAGGTATCGGTCAGCAGGATGCCCAGCTTCAGGCAAGCCGCAACGAAGCGGCGTTCAAGGTCGGCCATCTCTTCGGTTTGGCCCAGGGGCTGGTAATAGCTGAGATCGACGCCGCGCGGGTCGGTGATCATCGGAATATGAACGCGGCGCTCAGTTTCAGGCAACGCAGCGAAGGCTTCGAACAGCGCAACACCGGCCACGCCGATCGACTCCGGGTCGGCCATCATGTGTGCCTGCGAAACTTCAACCATGTCTTTGGCATCGAACATTCGGCCGACCTGCAGTTGATGACGGACCGCCCATTGTCTCGCTGCCCCCATCTCGCCGTCGAGCATCGCCTGCTCCAGCGGTGACAGCTTCATGGCCCAGCTCCTTTCTTGTCTTTCATCCTGCCCTCTCCCGTTTTTCAAAGGCTCCGTGAAATTGTCAGCGTTTCGAAGGCGGCTAAATCGCCGGGCAGTTCCTCGATACCGAGGCCCGGGGCATCGCCGACGTGCCAACATCCAGCGCGAAGAGACTGACCGCTGTCAGAAAGACGATCGCGTAGGGGATTTGGGTTTACATCGATTTCGAGCAGGCCCGCCCCGCCCACCGCCGCGAGAAGGTGCGCGGAAGCCTCAAGACCGACACCCCCTCCAAGAAAATGTGGGCAATAGGTCTGACCCGCCGCAATCGCCTGCCCGGCGACATCGTAGCAACCGGTAACGCCACCCCACTTGGCGACATCGGGTTGATAGAACGCCAGAGCGCCGGTACCGATCGCGGTTTTGAATTCTCCGTAGCCGGCAATGTTCTCACCGCCGGCGAGCGGTATTTCACTCATCGCAGCAAGTCGGCGCCAGTCGCTCTCGTGAGCATCAACCGGCAGCGGCTCCTCGAGCCAGCCGATATCGCAACCAGACAACTTGGTGACAAACGTTTCAGCGGATGCGAGGTCCCAGGCTTGGTTGGCATCGGTGAAGAGGCGTTCACCAGGCTGCAGTGCCGATGCAGCGGCCCGAGTTGCAGCAACATCGGTGGGAAGGTCGAAACCGACCTTCACCTTATAAGCCCGGAAGCCGGCATTACGCGAGCTGCCGATGAGCTCTTCAGCGTCGCGAACTTGGATACCACTGGCATACGCTGGCAGACTTGCCGAAGCGCTGGGGTTGATAAATTTGCCTAGCGGCTGGCCGGCGCGGCGCGAAAAAAGATCCCATAGGGCGATGTCGAGCCCTGCAGTGACTTGCCGGAACGGGCCCAACTCGCCGCATTGAATTGCCCGTATTCGGGTTTCACTTTCGAGCTTATGGAACAGATCTCGCGGTGTTTGCAGTTCGACGCCAAGAACAAGATCGGCGACGTCCTTCATCAACAAATTGGCACGATGTTCGGCTCCTGCGGCGGGCCAGTTGGCGAAAATCTCACCCCAGCCGAATGCACCTTTCTGGTCTTCGATCCGCACAAAAACGGCAGGCCGATCGCGCATAATGCCAAACGATGTCGCGACGGGACGGTCGACAGGACAGCGGTAGACGTATGTGTCGATGCGCCTGATGACCATGCTGTCTTGCATGTTTCATTACCCCTTAAGGCCGTGCGGGTGCTCGATCCCCTCAGAGGGATATCAACGCATAAGACTAGACATCCAGTTTTATGTATGACCTTAATATGCGCATCCGATCGCGGCAAGGACGTTTAACGTGGCGAACCTCAAGCGAAGCGCAATACCGCTCTACACTCAGATCGCCTCGTCGCTGCGCCATGAGATCGGGATCGGCACGTGGCCGGTCGGAACAAAGCTTCCAGCAATGAACCAGCTCGCAGACCGCTTCGGCGTCGCCACGCAGACCATGCGGCAGGCGCTCGGGCTGCTTGAATCGGAAGGTCTCGTCCTGCGCCGTCAAGGTGTCGGCACGGTCGTTCAAAACGATCCACGTGACCTACACTGGCTCAAACTCCCCACCGATTGGCCGTCGCTCGTTGGAATGCTCGACAAACTCGATGTGCGTGCAATGCTGGTGGAAGCCTCTGACCGCATGCCGAAGCTACGCGACGACGACGGTGAGCCCGCGGGTGCCTACAAATACGTCAAGCGCGTGCACTACTGCGATGGCGAACCGTTCTGTGTGATTGAGTTTTATCTGTCCGCGGAAATCTACATGCGCGCTCCAAAACAATTCCGGAAAAAAACCGTTATACCGGTCCTCGCAGGTATGAAGAACATCGATATCTGCAAGGTTCGACAGTCGATTGCTATCGACGTTGCCGATGCCGAGACAGCAAAGCATCTCGATATTCCGCTTGCCAACCCGATCGCCAGAGTCAGAAGATCGATTGCCGACACCAAAGGGCACGTCATCTACATTGCCGACGCCCTCTACCTCAGCGACATAATCCGTTTAGATATGGATTTGTCTCCAACCAAAAAAAGACAGTGAGGGGCGGTGTTGTGCCGTTTCAAGCTCAAGGAAACTAGAACAGGAGGAAATAAAATGATGGGCAGGAAAATGCGCGGATGGAAACTCTCCACCGCAGTTGGCCTCACAGCATCCGTTGTCAGCCTTGGCAGCGTGCTGTCCACTGCGGCAATGGCTGAGTATCCATCACGTCCAATCACTGTGGTCATACCCTACGGTCCCGGCGGCGCCACCGACATCTCCGGTCGAACACTTGCAGGACCACTGGGCAAGCTTATCCCGCACCCGGTGCTTACGGTGAACAGAACCGGCGCCGGCGGTGCGACAGGCACCGTCTCGGTAAGGAACGCGGGCGCTGACGGCTACACAATGATGATCGCACGCGTTGGCTCGCACACTGTGAACCCGGCGATGAAGGCAACGCTGCCATACAAACTCGATGAGTTCGACTTCGTCGGAGTTTACGAGATCAATCCGGTCGCCTGCGCGGTCGCCGCCAATTCCGACATTAAGTCGATGGAAGACCTGGTGGCGAAAATCAAAGCAAATCCGAAGACAGTGAGTTACAGCTCGTCGGGTGTCGGTTCGCTGTTGCATATCGCGGGCGCCATGGTGTTGCGGGAGTTCGGCATCGAAAATCCGGTTGAGGAATTGATCCACATTCCGCTCAAGGGCGGCGGCGCGGCCGCGACCGCGGTGCTTGCGGGAACGGCAACGTTCATCTGCACCAACTCATCGGCGTTGGCGAGCTTCGTTGCAAACAAGCAGCTGCGTCCACTAATGGTAACGACCAAGGAGCCGGTGCCAGGCTTCGATGCGCCGACGGCCGCAGATCTTGGTAAGCC